>CAOMFZ010000047.1 GCA_948482415.1 uncultured Mailhella sp. | reverse complement strand
TTCAGCCTTATCTATTTCCGTATCAGCAAGATACGCCGCTGCTTCTTTTTCCTGCACATCAAAGCTGGCACTTTCTGCCTGCGGATAGTTTGAAAGTTCTGCAAGTTTAGCATTTAAAAGTCGTTCTGCTTCCCGCAGTTTTTCTTTTTTTACTTCTTCCATATCCACTTTTGGCGGGATAAAGGTTACATTGTATCCCGTGTCTGTTTTTATAAAAGTGCAGTATTCATTGCATGCCATGCCGGATTTTTCGCCAAAAACCGCCTGCACCTCACTTGCCGGCATTTCCCAGGCGCCGCGCGCCAGCAGTTTTTTAATCCGCGGGGCAAAATTTGTATTTATGATAGTATTGTCAATAATAAAAATGCGCTGCATAAAAATTCCTCTTTTATTGAAAAAATTTAACCGTTGTTTTCATCGGCGGAGAACTAGAGGAGTTCAGCCGTGAAATAAGAATTTCCACTGTTTCCTTGTGCGGAATAAAGACGGCTGACGGGGATGTCTTATACGTTGTTGTGTCTTCGCTGCCTAATCTGGTTGCAATCCTGAACCTGCCGTCAAGCGGACTGTTATTGTTAATAATATCATTGAAGGTACCTGATTTGGCATGAAACTCAATATGGGCGCCATAATTGTTTTCCGTATTGGAAACAGCAATAAAAATTGGTTTGTACGGAATAACATCGGTCAGGGTCAGAACCTGCGGAATGGTGCTGTTGCTGTTTATCTCTTCAATGAGCTGAACTTTGCCCATTTTGTCATTAATAGTTTTCAGGGCATAGGAACTGCCGGCAGTTTCATGGCTTTCACTGTCAAGGGCAGAGGAAACGGCAGACTTATCGAGTTTGGTATTTTGCAAGTATGTGATATTGCCTGTATTATTATCAATATCATTCAACACCGCTTCAGCAACATCAATCGTTCCGTCTTCTTTTCCTGTAATCGTTTCACCCAATTTTACCTTACCCAACAATGTACCAGTAGCAATGGGGATAACATCACCTGCAATCATTGCCCAGTCTTTCGCGCTCTTACTTTCCGGGTCATCAGGGTCAGGCGGAGTGTCGCTCTCTGCCCACGCATACGCTAAATCTTTATTGACAATACATTGCTGCAAGACTTCTTCAATACGCGGATAAATCACATTGAAAGCATGAATAATTTCAGGATATTTTATATTTATTTCATTGTACTTGCTGATAAAATCCTGCAAAACCTGTTCAGGACTTCTGGTGTCTGTTGGTGACATAATAACTGCGCGTTCTAATTTTTCTAAAAGCTCTTGCCGTTCTACCGTTGCAACATCAAAATTATCCTCAATAACTTCGGCATTAAAGCGCGAGCTGTTGATATAATCCTGCTCCTGCAAAAATGGCATATTCCTTGTCAGAGCAATGGAATAGCCGCTTGGAACAGGCGTTTTGTTTTCATTGTCAATGTACAAAACAACTTCTCCGCCATTATCCCCAAGAATAACATCATAAGGAGTAATGTTGCTGGTTATTCCTTTGTCGTCTTCAACGGTAACAAGTATTTCCTCATTCTTCCAAATTTTGAATGTAAAAGGAAAAATGGTTGTCTGTCCGTTTCCTTGATAAACATTCTTTGATATTTTGCTTTCTATTGTCATAATTCCCCCTAATATCTTGCAGCAATCCATTCATCCACATAAGGCTTTTCTTTGCCTTGTCGTGCATTGGACTGTACAGCGGCTGCTATTGCCATTTGATAAAGCTGTTCAAGTTCCTGTCTTTTGCTTGAGTTGTTTTTGAGCAGTGGAATAACAACAAGGCTTGCTAATTTATACGCAAGGGCGTTGATAAAAATTTCCGTATATAAAGTGGTGTCAGTTACATCCGCCGTATAATGCAGCGTGCAGGGGTTCACATCGCAAAGTAAAACTTTTTCACCAGTTTCTTTCAGCGCAATTTCAAAATATTTCCGTTCATAAAAATTATTGGTATCCGCTATTGCCTGTGGACTTACGCAGTCATTAGGCATGGAATACGCATATTTCCATTGGCTTTTAAAAACTTCTTCTATCTTTTTTTCGGCAAGCAAGCGTTTTTTTTGAGCAAAGTTAAAAGGAAATTGAGAAAGTACCATACGGCGGGCATTATCCCAAAATAACCCGCACTGCACAGCCTCAAGACAGCGTTCACTTTCACTTGCTACCGTTCTTGTTCCAATGAAACCCAGAGCCATATTCCATATTTCAATTTTGCTGGACATTATTTTCCTTTTTGTTTTGGGGGGCATTATGCCCCCCTGTTATTTCAGGATTATCCCTCAACTCTGCCCTTATCAATGTAAAGCCCTGCTTCCATGGGCTCATCATCTTCACGGGTAAGAGCCATAAAAAGACCTCCTGCAGTTGCACCGGTGGCGGTGACAACGGCTTTGATATACTGCTTTGTCACGTCACGGGGCAGATACTTTGCAGAGAGAACACGCCCGACTTTTCCTGCGTCAGCTTTTGGAATGGAAATTACACCATTCGGCACATCTTCAAATGTTGTACCGTCATCGGACTGCTGCAATTTAATATCCACAGTATCATCGGTAACTCCGGCAATGGCTTCTGTGATTTTCAAAGTCAAAGGAATAGGATTGAGCTTTCCTGGTATTTTCATACCTTTTAATGTTACAACCTTTCCTGTGTCCGTTACTTTTCCGTCAAGTAAAACAAGAGTATCGTCAATAATCATAACTAGTTCCTTTTATAGGCTTTTGTTGTCGCAGGAAGCGACAAGTCTCGCAGAGCGAACGAACAAAAACCACGCTTTTTGTGAGTGAGAGCTTATCCCCCACAGGAAGTGGGGGTAAGCGACATCTTTAGATTGCGCTTTCAGTGGATAAAATTGCGTCGCATTGACGAACAGGGCGCCCGAAAATTGACGCAACATTTTCAGAGTTGAAATACTGTCCATAGGTAAGATGAATACCTTTCTGGTCACCTGATTGAAGTTCAAGGGCAGTCATAACTTCGCTGTTGCAGTACCAAACAGCTTTACTGCGCATGCTTTCCGGCATTTTGTTTTTTGCCTGCACAAGCAGCTTTTTGAAGTTAATAAAACCTGTTTCATCCATTCCTTTTGACAAATTTTCCGTGCTGATATTGGCAATACGCACGGCAGCCCGCCAATCACGCACAGCAAGCCCGCACATCCATTGATAGCGGTCTACAACGACTTCAAATCTGTTTCCGTTTTCGTCAGCCACAGTTTGCCGCCCAAGGTCAGTATGGTCCAATCCGCCTTTAGAGCCTTTCGGGTAAATACCGTGGATAGTATTGTCTCCCCACGCAATAAGCCACATGGATGTACATTTTGACCCTGTGCAGCCTGCGTTAATAACGTTTGGAGCTGTTTTACTCGGATAGCGCATACACAGCCCGTTAAATTCATCAGGTTTTTTGTTGCTGTCTCCGTAGAAGAGCGTTTCTGCCATTTGCTGACGCATGCTTTCCATAAATGCAGAGCTTTCAGACATGCGGAAAGCGTTTTTCTTGTCGTCGTAACAATTCAAAATGATTTCATCCACTTCGGAACGGGCTTCAAGAATACCGCAAACTTCTTTTACTTGTGTCTTTTCAGACTTGGAAACAGGCGTACCGCGATATGCTCTGCGCCAATAAACTTCAGGCAATCCTGTTCTGATAATGGTTTTGTGTCCATCAGTTCCGTTTGCTTCAATCCATGGAACATCCGAGAGAATGTCATTTGTCTGATTCATCAGCTCGATAACGTTTCCTGTGTCTGTACCGCCATAAAAAGCCTGCATTTCTGCGAGGTTCATTGAAAGTTTGTCAGCCATATTATCTCCTTTTGTTGTTTATTGTTTTGTATTATAAAGCCTGTCCCATAAAGGAACTTCGTTTGTATTGCCGCCGCCTTTTCCGACAATCTTGTCGTTATCAAGCATTTTGCCGATTTTATACATGGCACGCACAACAGCAGGATGAGAACCGTAGCCGCTTTCTTCAAGCACCTTTTTCAGCTCTCCGGTTGTGTCAATGTTTTCCAGCCCCATACGGGCATACTGCACGGCAGTATTGAAGTTTTTACTTGCAAAATCCTGGTCTTGTTTCAATTCATGTTCCCATGCTTCCATACTTTTTTTCCGGGCTTCAATAAATGCCTGATGTTCGTTTTGAGCCATTTCGGCAAACTTTTTCATTTGCTCGTTGCTAAGTTTGTTTTCCCTGGCAATGCTTTCAACCTTGGCTTTATATGCTTCATCCCATGTGTCCGGCACTTCGTACTCGTATTTTTCCGGTACAGTGTTTTCCTGTCCCCCTTGTGCCTGTCCTTGTGGCTGTGTGGCTGTGCCTTGAGAGCCTTGACCGTCTTGCCCGGTTTGCCCTTGTGCCTGTCCTTGTGTCCCTGCTTGCGGTTGTGGTGCGCCTTTGTCGTCCATTTCTGCCATTATTTTCTCCTTTTATTTTTCTTCTCTTTTGAAAAGTTTTGCTAAATTGTTTTTGTCTTGATTATCCAGTAATTGTATAAGCTCACAGCCTATACTCCGCCTGCCCTCATTGAAACTGATTACTTCCGGGCTTGAATAAACAGCCTTTAAAACGCCTGTTATTTCCAGCAGATAATTGATAAAATATCTTCCGTCTTTGCTGCCCATAAGCATGGCAACAGCATTATCCATGCTTTCTTTATGCAGCATTTCTAATCGTTCCTGTTCTTTGTTTTGTTCTTCAAAGCCTGCATAACTCATGTTACATTGCTCCCATACCGCCAATCATGGCATCAAGTGCGCTTTCCTGTCCTTCGCTGCCAACAGGTGTATTGCCGAGTTTATTGGCAGTATCAGCCATACTTGCCATGGCCTGCTGTGACTGCATGGCTTGCTGTTCCTGCTGACGCTGCTGCCGTATCTGTTCAACTTCATTGTCGGAACGCAAAAGCCCTGCTTCAACGCCAAGATTTTCACTGTAGCGTTTTGCAATCTTATCAAAGTTCACATTGTCCAGTATTTCAGGGTTGATGCCTGCCGTATTGCCTGCAAACGCTACAAACTGTTCAATACTGCGCACACTTGCAATCTTTTGAGCCTGTGCAAGGGCTGATGTATACTCAACCTTGATAGTGCTTCCCTGCAAAATTTCAGGAGCTTCGGGCAGCATATTGTATTTGCCCATATTGTAATAAAGCCAATCAATCAGCGGATTGAAAAGCTCGCTTTGCAGGCGTTCAAGAACGTGTCCGATAAGCACCAGCTTTTCCTCTTCTTTCGATGTTATCTCTTTTGCCGTAATCTGCCGTCTGTCTTCGTCAACAAACATGCGGAACAAATCCACATGCATGGCTTTATTGATTTGCGCACGGTGATTTTCAAGCATGCTCATAGCGCCGTTATAATCAAAATGCGCATTGTAAAGCGGTGTTACCGCCTGACTTCCCTTATAAGAAGAATTTATATAGGTAATGCCGCCGGGGATTAAATTTACCCCTCGTCCCTGCAATTCAGAACTTGCAAGGAGCGGCGGCTTAATAGCCAAATGCACGGCGCTTAGCAGATTTTTATTGATATTCTGTATCATTTTAGCGTCAGGCAGGCAGTCCATAGCAGGGCTTACACCGTACACTTCACCTGCATTCACATCCCAGCGCACGCCAAAATATGGGAACACATCAAAACCGCTTTCCCGCAGTATATGCGGACTTCTGTTCGCACTGTCCCCATTCTGCATAAAATAAACAGACGCATAGGGACGTTCCTGCGCATTGATAGTTTGCTTTTGATATTTGCCGTTTTTGATAATGTCAGGGCGCGGCATAACGGCATGATACACGGTATAGCGCACGGTATCAGGGTTTTTCTTTATACTTTCACTCATGCGCATAGTTTCAGGCAAAGCCTCTTCCCCGAACTCCATTTGCAGCTGACGCATGCTCATAGGAAAAGAGCGGATAACAGTATCCACATTGCCGATTTTATCCACGTCAAACACATAGGAGCCTGCGGGCAGAATTTCAAAATGCATGCCTGACATGTCAAAGGTCGCATACACGCAGGCAGTGCCGAAACCGCCTAAATGCATATAGGCAGTTCTAATCACGTTATAGAAATTAGAGCCTGTCAAAATCACGCGCATGCGCTCTTCAACTTCGTCAATATACATTTTGGCTTCATGGTTTCCTTCCGCTTCAAATCCCTGCAAACGCAAAGTAAACCAAGGTCTGGAGGGAGAAGTAATAGCCCCGTACATACCGCTTGCAAGGGTCTTGATAGCTTCAATAGGCGTGCTGTCGAAAATATCGGGCTTTTGTGCATGGGCTTTTTTCCACTCGCCTAAAATGCCCTCTTTGCGAAAACCGTTCGGGTAGAAATACTTTGCAACTTCCTCCCACTTGCTCATCCACTCCTGCCTGTCTTCTTTCAGGGCTAACCAGCGTGAATATATGAATTTTACATCCGCCTTTGCCATACTTACTGTCCGAGCAAGGTATTTCCTGCTGTTTGCTGTTCGTTTTGTCTGGTGAGAATACTTGAGCGAATACCCTTTGCCCGTTGTGCCTTTTGACGCTGATTTTCACGAGCTGTCACTTGGCTTTCATCAATGCTCTTAGTCTGTGCCTTTTCTGGAGCAGGTTCAGGAGTCCTATAACTTTTGCCACCGCCACCACAGAGGGCAACTTCGCCGTCATAATTAAAACTGGAACTTGAAATTTCCTTTCCGGTTTTCATATCAAAAGTAAACTCAGTGTAAACTTTCATTATAATACCTCGCTTAAAAAGTAGTTTTTATTGATTTTAGAAACAACGCCGTTTCTATATTTACCGTGTACCAAACACGCCTTTTCAAGTGTCATTATTTCTTTCATGCCAACCCCGTGCAGAACCGGGAACACATGCTTATAATTTTCAGGCGTAAGCCCTAAAATATTTTCCAGGCTGTCACTTGCAAAGACTGTTTCAAAAATCATTTTCCCAAGATCAACGGTAAACTCCTCATAGCCGCGCCACATACAAAAATGGAAAAAAGCATTCTTGCCCAAGAAGTCATTAAACGCCGTAAATCCAGCAATTTCCCCATTTACATAAGGAATATAAATCCATTGATTGTGGAATAAATTAAAGAAGTTTTGCAAACTGTTATCAGAATAGAGAAAGATATTCAGCCGCCTTTCTTCCTGTAAACGTGCATAAATATCAAAGAGATTGTCTTTGTTGTGACTGTCCATGATCTTTATTTCAAGGCGTACTTCTTTCATTTCATACACTCCATAAATCGTATTCAGTATTTGCAAATTCCTGCACTGGTGCATGAGGCAAATAGTTGCTCGCTACATCAGCATAGAAAGTCAGTGCCAAAGCGTCAGCCCTATCCGGGCTTGATAAACCGCGCTTTTTCATATCTTCCTTTTTCTCTAATTGCAGACGGCTTGTATTATCGTAACCATACTCCCTATTGGTGAGCTGGTCGCATAATGTGCTGTCGTCCGGGATTGAGCCGCCGGCTTTCAGCCATTCCTTGACCTTGTGCCACATCTCAGCGTTGCGATTGACAAATTCCTTATTGCGTAAGGCTTGACTTCCGCCGTTGCACTCATAAACGCCCTGCACGCCCAAAGCGCGGACTTTATCAACAACGCCTGCTCCAATGCCAACAGCGTCGATAAAAACAGCGTCAGCCTTAAATTCCTTTGCTTCTTGATTGATAAGTTCGCCAATAGTCTGTGTGTCCAGCCCTCGATATGTTTTCATAGGGTAACTTTGCAAACCCTGCCGAAAATAAAAAACTGTTTCATCACTGCCAAAGCGGGCAACGTCAACCCCCATAACCCTGGGAGCATGGCTGTACATGCTTTCTTGCATGGTCTTTCCTCGTGCCGTTTCCACGAGTTCACTGGAAATAAACTGCATTTCCCCTGCCCGTGGAAATTCACCACGGACACGAACACGGAAAAAATCGCTGTCTTCTCCGTAATCGTTTGCCCATTCTGCAATCTGTGCTTTGTTTGAAATTGGTACAGTCCTGCTGTCAACCCTAAATGTTTTCCAGCGGTGAGACAGCTTATTGAAACATTCAAAAAAACGCCCGCTGTTCCGTGTAGGGTTGCCAAAGCACAGCCAAATAATCTGTGTGTCTTTGTCTGTGAGAGCCCCCTCGCTTACCTCCCATATTCTGTCTGGAATAGCTGACGCTTCGTCAAAAATAAGTAAGATTCTGTTTCCTTGGTTATGCAGTCCGGCAAACGCCTCGGTATTGTTCAGGCTCCATGGAACCTGATCCATGCGCCACGTTCTCTCAAAACCTTTTTCATTGGAACATATACTTGTAGCATTGAAATCAAACCATTGTTTACAAATACAGCGGTTATACCATGTCGCAGCTTCCGCCCATGTCTTTGTTTTCAGCTGATTTTCCGTATTAGCCGTAACAACTCCCCGACAATCTGCCTCTGTACTCATAGCCCATAATAAAATCATGGCAACAAGGGCGGACTTGCCAACGCCGTGTCCGGAAGAAACCGCAATGCGTATCACATCAGCGTTATTGCCATGTTTCAGACATTCGCCGATATATGTCAGCGTATCAATCTGCCATTTAGACGGCTTCTTGTCTTTGAGCTCTCCCTCTCCCCACGGAAATGCGAAATAGACAAACTTCAAAGGATCGTTGCGAAACTTCGCTACTTCCTTTGCAAGTTCCATATTGAACTCTTTGCTTTTGCGTATGTCTTGATGGATATTACTCATTGTCTTCACTTTCCATTTTAGCGGTACGGTCCTTTATTTCTTTGAGTACGGAAAATACGGAAAATTCCACATTCCCGGTCACATTCAGATTTTCTTTTTCAAGCCCTAAAATCTTTGCTTCAAGGCTCAAGAACTTATGCAGGTTGTTGAGGTCTTTGTATTTTTTTGCCTGTTCAATTCCATAGGAAATATCATTGACAACGTCCTTGCTTGTCCTCGTGTGCCCCTCACACTTGACTTGCAGTTCTTCAAGCTTGGCAATGATTTTCGGATTTTTCTTGAGACGGTTGCCGACATATTCCGCTTTCTTGAGGTCGCCGCTGCCGTATCCGGCTTTGAGCGCGGCAAAAGAAACCTGCATTCCTTTTGCAATGTTTTCGCAAAATGCAAGCTGCTTTTGTGTAAGTTCATTTTTCTTTTTCTTCTCACTCAAGGTGCCTCGTCCGTTCTTCTAAAATTTCAAGTTTTTCGCCCTGTGCCTTTTGTTCGCCTTCAAGCACGGTAATTCTGCTGTTGTGATCGCATAATTTCGCATCACAATTTTTTTGGCAGTCATCCTTTTTGCTTTTCCAATCCACGACAAAAAACGCACAGACAAGAAATAAAGAACCTATAATTGCATATAATATCTGTTCTGTAGTCATAGTCCATTCTTATTCCTTGCCTGTTCCAGTTCAAAAAAGAAAAGAGAGAGTGTCCTTGCGTCACGTTCATCAATGAATACGCCGCGCACGCCGTCAACGCTCACCACCTTTGCACTTTTCAGCTGTGGGCAAAGCGGTATCTGCTCCGCCTGTGCCGGAATGGAGCTGCTCCACAAGCAGCCCGCAAGGGTCGGCATTAAGCCTATGATAAAAATCACCAACAAGCTTTTTATGTTTTTCTTTGTCCAGCCTAGCCAATAGCTGTAATAACGCCTTTGTGATAATTGTAAGCAATTCTGCCATAACATGCTATTTTCCTATAATAAGTGTTTTCTTTTCGTTTACTGCGTCATCATGGTTTTTAGCCTTGCCGACATTCATTCCCAAAATGTTTACAACCTTGTAAACAAACCGCACAAAGGCATTTGCTTTTTCGTCCGGGGCTTTCCAAAATGTACAAATAACAGCACAACCAGCACAAACGCATGTCACATAAACACCATACTGCGCTGGAATAATTCCGATAATTTCAGATAAAATTTCTTCCATGTTATTTACCCCCTAAAATTAATATTTTCCTTTCCATTTTCTTTTTTTGCCAAGGTCTAAATGTACAAAATTTTCATACACGCCAATCCCCGTAAAGCCGACTTCCTGTGCAAGTTTTATAAATGCCTGCTGTTCCTCTTTTGAAATCCTGCAATCAAAGGCAATCTTTAAATGCTGGCTGTTTTTAGCACCGCCAACATCGGCATTATGCTTTACACACCTATGGGCGGAATTGAGAATAATAGGCTTTCCCCAGCGTTCCCGAAGCAAGTCAAGCTTATCAAGTGCGAGCTTTAGATAGTTTGGCATTTTTTCCCCGTATCTCTCACTATTCCAAAGTTCCCCCATACATCCGCAAGTCTTTCCCTTGCAGGCAATTTCTTCTGGCTTGAAATATTTATATTCCCAATCTTCAATAATATTTTTCATACAAACAACCTTTTTTCTTTTCTTATAACATACTTTTATAAATAATATCAATAGATTATAAAACGAAGCAATACGAATGAGAACGAACAGCAACGAAGCAATATTAAATGAAAAAAGATAAAAATATTGCAAAAAAAAATAAATTGAGTAAAATTGAGTAACAAAATAAGGATTATTGTATAAAATGGAACAAATAATAAATGAAAAAAGCGTACTTTCTTTTATGTTTGAGTTTCAGATAACCCAAACAAAATTAGCTAATTATGCAAATATACAAAGAAAAACGCTGTATAATTTTCTGTACTGCAAACACAAGCCAAGTTTCTATGTGCAATCATGCCTTTACAATGCCATGAAAAAAATCCGCAAAGAACAGAAAAAAAATTAAATAAAAAAAGTGGCTATTGATAGCCACTTCTGCAAATATATTTTACTTGAAGTTTTCTTATGTCGTGAGCATTATTTTTTCGCTGCCAAACTGTCTAAATAGTCAGCCCATTCACACATCATCTTCCGCCGCTCTTCCATGTATTCAGCCCTGTTGTATACGGCACGCACCTTATTTTCTTCCCCGTGAGCCAAACTTATTTCTATAATGTCCGGTCTGTAGCCTAATTCATTGAGTAAGGTTGAAGCCATTGCCCTAAATCCATGCGCACACATTTTATCTTTTTCATAGCCCATTGAGCGGATGGCAGAAAGAACTCCTGCTTCCGATAGGCATTTACCTTTCCGCACGCTGGGGAATATTCATTTTTCATGGAATCCTTTTTGCCTTTCCAAAATTTCTAAACATTGTCTTGATAATGGAACTCTGTGCTCTCGCCGCATTTTCATTTTTTCCGCTGGAATAATCCAAAGTCCCCGCTCAAAGTCTATTTCTTGCCACTCTGCCTGCCGTACTTCCTTTGGTCTGCAAAAGGTGTAGGCACTCCAAAGCAGTGCTTGCTGCACTGTTCCAGAGGGGTATGCTTTTATATTCCGCATAAGCTGCCCAACTTCCTTTGGGTCTGTAATAGCTGCCCTTGGCGTACTTTTATGAAAGGCTAATGCACCTTTTAAATCCCTGCATGGGTCAGATTCACAATGCCCGCACGCAACACCATATCTGAAGACTTGCGATATAATATTGAGCAATCTCTTTGTAATGTCTGTTTTTCCCTGTTCTTCAAATTTGCGGAGAATGGCAAGAACCTGCGGAGCAGTTATTTCCTTTACATCCATAGAGCCTATTTGCCCATAAATATAATGCTCCAGCCTGTATGCTATTGTTTGTTTGTGGTCAATACTCCATTTTGCAGTCTGTTTTTCTAGCCATTCAGCAGCAACTTCTTTGAATGTACCCCCAACTGTGGGGGTATCCTTTTTCTTTTCCTCTGCTGGATTTATTCCTTGGGAAAGCATTTCTTTTATTTCTAAAACTTTTGCCCGTGCTTCCCGCAAGGAAATTTGCGGATAATACCCAACAGAAAAAATATTTTCCTTTCCACCAAATCTATACTTTATACGCCACTTTTTAGAGCCTGTGGGGGTAACATAGATATACAAGCCGTTCCCGTCAAAAACTTTATATGCCTTACTTTCTGCTTTCAACGCCTTTATTTTTATATCATTAAGTGCCATTTGGGGGTACGTTCCTTATTATATTTCTTACGTACCCCCAACTGTACCCCCAATTTTTGCGAATGTAAACGAATTTTAACGAAACGATACGAAAAGAACAACACCAAAAAACCCTGTAAAAACAATAAAAAAAGCCCTATGCGAAAAACATAGGACTTATACGAAAAATGTACTGGCGGAGAGGGGGAGAT
>CAOMFZ010000046.1 GCA_948482415.1 uncultured Mailhella sp. | reverse complement strand
TGCTCAATGAAACCTTGAGTGCATGGGCAAAGGCGCACAATTATCACGGAAAATTTTATTTGGAACCGGGACGGTATATTGCTGCTGAATGCGGCGTTATTTTAGGTACTGTCTATAATGTCAAAACCAATGGCACAAAAACGTTTGTGGGAACGGATTTAGGTTTTAATACGCTTGCCCGACCCATGCTCTATGATTCTTTCCATGATGTGGAAATTTACCGCAAAAATTTCTCCGGTGAAGCGCAGGAAATGGAGCAAACCATTGTGGGCAACATCTGCGAATCCGGTGATATTATAGCAAAAAACAGGGTATTGCCTGTTTTGGAAGAAGGCGATATTATAGCCATGCTTGATGCCGGTGCCTATGGTTTTTCCATGAGTTCCAATTATACACAACGCCTACGCCCTGCTGAAGTGCTTATCCGAAAAGACGGAACTGCAAAATGTATCCGCAGACGGGATACCTTTGAAGATATTTTTGCAGCAGTAACAGAATTTTAATTGCTGCCCAAAAAAGAGAAGCACTCATGCGTTTTGTGTGAGTGCTTTTTTTTGTATTTTTTAGTATGAAGAATATTCAACGAGTAAAGTTTTTTTTGCATGATGTTCCCTATAAAAGCATTTGGGAACTTGTCTGGCCGCAGACTGCCGCCATATTCTGCATGCTTGTGATTTCGCTGACAGATATTTATGTGGGCGGAAAAATAAGCTCGGAAGTGCAGGCTTCCATTGGGATTTCTGCACAGCTGCATGCGCTGTTCATGGTTTTAGGCACCAGCCTTGGAGCAGGGGCTATGGCTTCTGTTGCCCAGTCTATTGGGGCAGACCGTATTAAACGGGCACGGCTTTATTCCGGATTTGTGCTGATTTATGCCTTTTGTGTTGCAATTTTGCTGGCATTAGCCGGTTATGCGTTTCGTTATCCAATTATGGAGCTTTTGCAGGTTGAAGAAAGCATGCTGGAACTTGCCGTTATTTTTTTCAATTATGTGCTTTTTTGCCTGCCGTTTCAATATACCTGTTATTTGAGTTCCGTTCTTTTCCGTGCGACAAAAGAAGTTATCAAGCCCCTTTTAATTATGATTATTATTGCTGTCCTCAATACCTTTGGGGATTTTGCCTTTGGACTTGGATATTTTGGCTGCACTGCATGGGGCGGTGAGGGTATTGCTTTCACAACCTTGTTTTCCTATGCTGTTGGGGCGGTTATTTCTGTTATTGCTTTGTATAAAGATAATATTTTTGAAAAATATATTATTCCTCCGCTTGGCTGGATGAAAAAAGCTGCTCCGTATTTATTCAAGGTTTCTTTGCCGGCACTCACCATGCAGTTTTTGTGGCAGTTAGGCTATTTGGTACTTTTTGGCATTGTGGCGGCACTGCCTGACAGCGTATCAGCCCTTGCAGGGCTCACCGCAGGCATGCGCATTGAAAGTATTTTATTTATGCCTGCCATTGCCTTCAATGCGACCGCTTCCATTATGGTGGGGAATGCCCTTGGTGCAGGAAAAAAAGAGGACGCCAAAAAAATTGGGCTTGCAATTATTTTATTTGGTACTATTTTAATGACAACTGTTGGTTTGTGTATGCTGCCTTTTGTGAATACACTTGCCGAGTTTTTCAGCTCTGATTTAGATGCACAATGGAATATTGAAGTCTATGTGTATATAAATATTATCTGCACCCCGTTTACAGTTGCCGGTTTGGTGATTAACGGTATTATGGTTGGTGCAGGAGCAACTGTCTATGCTTTGATTATCAATCCCATTTGCGTGTGGTGCATTCGCCTGCCGCTTGGGATTTTACTGGCACATACGCTGGGATACGGCTCTATCGGAGTTTATGTGGTCATGCTTTTTTCCATGGCAATCCAGTCAACGTGTATGTTCCTTGTTTTTCTCAAAGCAAATTGGACACGATATACCTTGCGGAAAGTATAAAATAGAAAATAAACCGAAACGGAAAGAATTATGTCAAAATTTCAACCTATTACACTTAATTTACGCGACCAGTATCTGGAAAAAATGAAAGAATGTCCTGTAAAATCAGCTGATTATACTTTCACCAACCTTTTTGGCTGGGCTGATACCTACGGGCTTTCCATGGCTTTTACAGAGCATTTTGCCTTTATTCATCAACAATATCCTTATCAATGTTTATGGGCGCCTGTTGGTGACTGGAAAAATATCAACAGAGAAAATCTTTCTGAGCTGCTCCATTCTGTGAATATTCCGGCCAGTCAGGACAATCCGCTGATGGCAAGTGTCAGTTCCACGAAAGATCGGGTATGCATGCACAGGGTTCCTGATGCGTTTGTGGAATATATTATGGCAAATTATGATAAGGAGCAGGTTTATATTGTGGAAGCAAGAGGGCAGTGGGAATATTTATACTCCAGACAGGAGCTGGCGACGCTTTCCGGAAACAGATTCCATAAAAAGAAAAATCATGTGAATGGCTTTTATAAAAGTTATAACTGTGAATATTACCCTTTGACAACCGAATCCGATGTCAAAGGAAGTCTTGAAGATGTGCTTGATCTGCAAAATGAATGGTGCAAATGGCATGACTGCCAGAACAGCAGTTCTTTATATGCGGAAAATGATGTTATTTTTAAGGTGATTGGAAGCTGGGATAAAATCGGCACCTTGTTTGGCGGCTCTTTTTATATTGACGATAAAATGGCGGCTTTTGCAGTAGGTGAAAAACTGGACGATAAAAACTGCGTGGTGCATTTTGAAAAAGCCCATTCTGATTACCGCGGCATTTATCAAGCCATAAATCATGCTTTTGTTAATAATTGTACAGAGGGATTTGAATTTATCAACCGTGAGCAGGATATGGACGAAGAGGGTATACGAAAAGCAAAACTTTCTTATAACCCTGTAAATTATTTGAAGAAAAGTACACTTGTCTTTACTTTGTAAAGGGTATATACTGTTTGACAACTTATTTTTTAGGAAAGGATTATGAAAGTAATAACTCGTTTTGCTCCAAGTCCTACTGGACATTTACATATTGGTGGTGGACGTACTGCGATTTTCTGTTGGCTTTTGGCTCGTCACTTTGGCGGAGAATTTCGTTTAAGAATTGAAGATACCGACACAGAACGTTCCAAACAGGAATATACCGATTCCATTTTGGCATCTATGAAGTGGCTTGGTCTTGATTGGGACGGCGATTTGACCTATCAAAGCCAGCGTAAAGATGTTTACAATAAATATGTGGATAAACTTCTGGAAACAGGTCATGCCTATTACTGCGACTGTTCTGTGGAAGAAGTGGAAGCAATGCGTGAAGAAGCCCGTGCAAAAGGCGAAAAACCTCGTTATAACGGCAAATGCCGCGACCGCGGTCTTGGGTATGCAGAAGGACGTGTCGTGCGCCTGAAAGTTCCGACTGAAGGACGTATTGTTTTTAATGATATGGTCAAAGGTCCTATTGCCACTGATGTCAGCGAACTTGACGATATGGTGCTGCGCCGTGCTGACGGTATGCCTACCTATAATATGGCTGTTGTGGTGGACGATTATGAAATGGGCGTAACCCACGTTATCCGCGGCGATGACCATGTCTCCAACACGCCTAAACAAATTTTGCTCTATCAGGCTCTTGGTTTGGAAGTTCCCACCTTTGGACATGTTCCTATGATTTTAGGACCTGACAAACAAAAACTTTCCAAACGTCACGGCGCCAGAGCTGTTGTCGAATACCAGCAGGACGGACTTTTGCCGGAAGCGCTTGTGAACTATCTTGTGCGCCTTGGCTGGTCACACGGCGATCAGGAAATTTTCTCCCTGCAGGAACTCGTCAAACTTTTTGACGGCAAAAATTTAAACAGTTCTGCTGCCGCTTTTGACCCTGATAAACTGCAATGGCTCAATGGTTATTATTTGAAACATACACCGCTCGATAAAGCTGTGGAACTGACTCGTCCGTTTGTGGAAAAATTGGGTTACAGCACAGCCTGCAAAAATCTTGAACCGGCCATTTCTTTGTATATTGAAAGAGCAAGCAATTTGAATGATCTGGCAATGCAGATCAAGCCTTATCTGCAAAACGCCGACGAAATTGAATTTGAAGAAAAAGCGCTGAAAGCCCTTGATGAACAAGGTAAGGAACAAATCAAAAATGTGCTTGCGCTGATCCGTGATACTGATTTCACCGAGGAAAATCTTGAGCATGTTATCCATACCTATGTGGAAACAAGCGGCGTGAAATTCAAATTAGTGGGAACTCCGCTTCGTTCTGCGCTTATTGGCTTGGCAGGCGGTCCTTCTATTCATTTGATTATGTTTGCTCTTGGCAGGGAAGAAACAATCAAACGCCTTGAGAAAGCATTGGCTTAATACGAGACATTTTTTATTATTTTTTTTGGGGGAATTATTCCCCTCAAAAAATTAAGTAATCCCTTTCGGGCTTTTTTATGCAGGGGAAAAACTTTTATCTCTGCTGTCTTTATCTGTAACGCTCATAAATTCGCTAACAGCTAAAGCGAAAAAGTTTCTTCCCCTGCACCCCTTTACAAAACTTTTTAAGCTTAATTATAAAATATTTGCAATTATTTTCGGAAATGCTCTAATTTGGAATACATTGTTTTATGCCGTCCAGAATGCAGGCTGGAACGCGTAAACTTCCCCGGCCTGTGCCGATTTTGATATCCGGTTTGCTTTTCCCGTGAAAATCAGAGCCGCCGCTTATGCATAGCTTATATTTATCGGCAACGCCTAAATAATAGCGTTCATCTTCAAAGGAATGGACGGGGTGATAAACTTCAATGCCTTTCAATCCCAAGGGAATTAATTCTTCAACCAGCTGAAAATATTCCTGTTCAGTGCATTTGATAAGCCTTGAATGGGCTAAAATGGGAATTATTTTTGCTTCTTTTAAAATACTGACAGCATGGTGCGGGCTGATGACTTCCCGTTCCACATAGGCGGCTTTTCCTCTGGCTAAATATTTGTCAAAGGCTTCTTTGGAGTTTGCAGCAATGCCTTTTTTTATCAGCACACCGGCAAAATGCGGACGGGCAATAACATTTCCGCCTGCTTCCTGCTCCACTTCTTCTAATGTAATATGGATGCCAAGTTCCTGTAATTTTGTAACTATTTTTTTGTTTCTTGTATTTCTGCGTTCAATAAAAATATCCAGTTCTTTTTCCAAATCCTGAAGAAGTGCCTTGTCATGGGGAATATACAAGCCTACAATATGGACGTCAGTATCTAAATATTTTGCACTAAGCTCACAGCCGCGGATAAACTCAATATCGAGTTCCTTTGCCTTTTCTTCTGCTTCAAGGAGTCCTGACAGCGTGTCATGGTCTGTGAGCGCAAGCGCGGCAAGCCCTTGATTTTTGGCAAGACTGACAACTTCCGACGGCGTGCAGGAACCGTCAGATGCCGTGCTGTGGATATGTAAATCAATCAAATTTGACATGATAGAAACCTCAAAATATGCGCATACAAGCCTTTATTTTGTCAATTATTCTTTATCGACTATGATTTGTGCTCTGCTTCGTTTGCGCGGAGAATTTGAGCCGGAATTGGAATTAAAATAAGTGCCCATATTCATGCCGGAGCCGTCAGGATTGGTGATATTCATATAAAAGCCGTTATTGACATTGGTGGAATTGGTATAATTTTCAGGAATTTTATTGGAACCGTGCACAATTATTACATTGGAGCCGTCTTCCTGCATGATAACAGAATTTTGATTGCTTCCGGGGGCAAGAATTATATCTTTTCGATTTGTCTGGATTTTTCTATTTTTTTCTTCCGGCAGTGTTTCTTTTAATTGATTTTCGTCCTGATTTTCTTTTGTTATTTCGCCAGGTTGTAAATTTTCTTTGCCTTCTTCTTTTTCTGCCTCAATAACTTCCCTTTTTTGGGGTGTGAGATTTAATTTTCCGCCAAGGCTTGGTATTGACTGCGTATTTTGTTCCGGTGCTTTTTCATCTAAAATATTTTCTGCATGGTTTTGAGCCGGAAAAGAAAACATAAAAAGGCAAAGCAAGGCGCTGAGTATTGCTGTTTTTTTTGCTGTCAGGTTATTTTTCTTCGTATATTTCATAGGTTACCTTAATTCTTCTTTTTGTTTTAATTATTTATGGGAGCTTTATTTTTTTCCTATGCTATGCAAATTTGAGAAATTTGTAAATAGAGAGCTATTTTCCTTGCTTGAATGAAAAGTATAGCGTACACTATAGAAAATAAGTTTTGGACATTTTTTATGAAAAATATATTAAATATACTTGGAAAACTTCTTGTCGTTGTTATATTTTCTTTAGCGGTTTATTTACTGTACCACAAGTTAAAGGCCTATAGTCTCAATGAAATAAAGCTTGCCGTCAACGCCATTTCCCCAAAAGCCCTGCTGTTTTCGCTTTGTTTAATGGTGATAAACTTTATTGTGCTCATGGGCTATGACTGGCTGGCGCTGAAAGCCATTAAAAAGAAACTGCAAATACTGCGGGTCTTTTTGGTTTCATTTGTGGGTGCTGTTGTCAGTTTGAACTTCGGAGCTCTGCGTGGCGGCAGTACTGTCCGTTATCGTCTCTATAGTGCGTGGGGTTTTTCGCCCATTGATATTATCCGTCTTGTGCTTATGCTTGCTGTTACTTTCTGGGTGGGGGCAATGGGGCTTGCCGGGGCTTTATTTATTTTTGTTCCTTTGGAATTTCCGGAAGAACTCGGCATCAATCTTGTCAGTGTGAAACCCCTTGGTTTTGTTCTTTTTGGTTTATGTATTTTGTATCACGTTATTTGCTGGAAATTAAAAGGGCGTTCTTTCCATGTTTTTAAAAAGGAATTTGCCCTTCCTCCGCTGCATATTGCCATTGCTCAGACCATAGTTTCCGGGCTTGATTTGATTGTTGCGGCAGCGTGTTTATTTGTGCTTTTGCCAACAGAGGGAAGTTTATCCTTTATTGATTTTCTGCCAAATTATTTGCTTGCGCAGGTGGCGGTTGTTTTGACCCACGTTCCGGGTGGGGTAGGGGTTTTGGAAGTCATTATCGTGAACTTGACCCATCAGGTTCCCGTGAGCGTTGTTTTTGCGTCTATTCTTATTTTCAGGGTTATTTATTATATTATTCCGCTTTTGTTTGCGTCAGTTTTGCTTGTGATTAATGAAGTAAGCTTGCAGGTTTCCCGCAAAAACCAGGATGAAGGCAGTCTTGCCCTGAATGATTGGCTTTTGACCATATTGAAATATGTTACCTTTGCGGTGGGCGTTTTTCTGTGTCTTTCAGTTGTTTTTCCCTTCAAACATACAGCAACCGTCTATTGTCCGTACGAGCTTGCTATTTTTGCCTACTGGCTTCGCGGTGTTGTTGGGGTTGTGCTTATTGTCTTTGCCTACGGACTTGACAGAAAGCAGAAAGGGCATTGGTATATTATTGTGACGTCACTCCTTATAGGTTTTATTTGCGTTCATTTGACGGGCGGGGGCATTGCCGAGTATGCTATTATCCTTGTTTTGCTTATTCCGCTTTTTATGTCTCAAAAGAAGTTTACGCGGGAACGCATACCCGTTGCGTCCCACTATCCTTTATCATGGTTTATCAGTTCCACTACCGTCATTTGTGCTATGCTGCTGCTTGGCTATTTCCTGATTTCACTGCATGGCTATAAGTCTTTGTGGCTTGATATATTAGGCGGTACTGGTCCGTTTATTCAATATGCTGCGCTGATTATTCAGCTTATTACAGGAATTGTGATTTTTGTTCTGCTCAATGTATTTGACAGGATTTTGAAGAAAAAAAGAGGGTATTAATGAAAGGAATTAATATTACCACCACTGACCCGACCTATAATCTTGCTGTTGAAGAGGCTCTTTTTGATTCCTTATCTTTTGTGGGAGAAGAATATTTTCTGCTGTGGCAGAATGCTCCCTCTGTTATTGTAGGACGGCATCAAAATACCCTTGAAGAAGTCAATGAAGAATATGTAAAAGCGCATCATATTCCTGTTGTGCGGCGGACAACAGGCGGCGGGGCTGTGTACCACGATTTAGGCAATTTAAATTTTTCTTTTTTGCGTTATATGGAACGCGGAGAAGATACGTCCTTTAGCCGTTATATCAATCCCATTATCAAAGCATTGCAGCATATTGGAATTAATGCAGAAATGTCCGGGCGAAATGATATGCTGGTAGATGGAAAAAAATTTTCCGGCAATGCCCAAAAAAAGAGCGGACAGAAAATTCTCCAGCATGGCACACTGCTGGTATCCCTTGATACCTCACATTTAACAGATATTTTAACGGGTAATCCCGACAAATACCAGTCAAAAGGCATCGAATCGCATAAAAGCCGGGTAGCGAATTTAATTGAATTTATGCCGCAGTGTTCGCCAGAAGAACTTATGCAGAAAATACGCACGGTGCTTATGCAGTTTTTAGCCGAAGAAGAAATTTCTTTGCCTTCTGATATTGCTCAAAATGCGGAAAAAATTGCCAATACAAAATACCGTACATGGGAATGGAATTTTGGAAAATCTCCAGCTTATGAAGTAAAATTCCGCAGGCGTTTTTCTTTTGGGGCAGTGGATTTTTATGCGAATATTAAACATGGAAAAATAGAATCATGCCGTTTTTATGGAGATTTTTTTGTCAATAATGATATTGGGAAGCTTGAAGAGGCATTACAAGGGACTTTATTTAGAAAAGAAGATGTGTTAAAAAGACTTAAAGAGGCAAATGTCACCGACTATTTTGTCGGAGTACGGGAAGAGGAATTTTTAAGCTTTTTTGCTGAAAATCTTTTAATTTAGGTTCAATGCAAGGTTAGGTCGGATATATGCAGAAATTTACGTTTTCACAAGTGAGTGACGCACAGGAATTAATCCAAAAACTTGCTCATAGGCATTTGGGTGAGCAGAATGTTGAAGCTGATGTTCGGGAAATTTTAACCAATGTTAAAACGCAGAAAGACAGTTTTCTCATAGAAAAAATACGCGAATTTGACTGTAAGGAATTTAACAGTCCCTTGCGTGTGAGTGAAAGCGAAATCCAGCAGGGGGCAGCGCAGGTTTCCCCTGAAGATATGGAAATTATTGCAGAAGCCGCCCGCAATATCCGTTCTTTCCATGAAGCACAGCTTGAAAAATCTTGGTTCCAAACCCGTGAGGACGGCTCTGTTCTGGGGCAAAAAATCAGTCCTGTTCATAGGGCAGGACTTTATGTTCCGGGCGGAAAAGGCGGCAATACGCCTTTAATCTCAAGCCTTCTTATGCAGGCTATTCCGGCTCAGGTTGCAGGCGTCAAAGAAATTGCCATTGTCAGCCCTCCGCGTGAAAATGGAACGCTCAATCCTTATTTGCTCGCTGCTGCCTACCTTCTTGATATTACAGAGGTATACCGCGTTGGCGGACCCTGGGCTGTCGGGGCGCTTGCCTACGGCACAGAAAGCATAAAAGCGGTTGATGTCATTACAGGACCCGGCAACCAATTTGTAACTATGGCGAAAAAACTTGTGCAGGGGCAAGTGGGCATTGATATGCTGGCGGGACCCAGTGAAATTTTGATTTTAGCCGATGATTCTGCCAGCCCTGATTATGTTGCCGCTGACCTTTTATCACAGGCAGAACATGATACATTAGCTTCTTCTGTTTGTGTGACAACAAGCAGTTATCTGGCTGAAAAAATTGTTGAATGTGTGAATAAACGTCTTGAAAATTTACCGCGGGCAGAAATTGCCCGTGCGTCCATAGAAAATTTTGGCGCGGTAATTGTTTTGCCAAGTATGCAAATGGCTGTGGAACTTGCCAATTTAATTGCGCCTGAACACATGGAACTTATGGTGCAGGAACCATGGAATTATGTGCCATTGATCCATAATGCAGGGGCGTTATTCCTGGGGGCATGGTCACCGGAGCCTGTAGGGGATTATTTCGCAGGTCCTAACCATGTTCTGCCAACGCAGGGCACTGCCCGCTATGCATCAGCCCTTGGCGTGCAGACCTTTTGCAAAAAAACAAGTATTATTGCGTCATCCATGAAATTTACACGCACTAAAGCTTTTGCCATTGCAAAGCTTGCGCGTATGGAGGGGCTTGAAGCACATGCCCAGAGCCTTGAAGCAAGAAAGATAAACTAGACAAATGAGGTGGTTATATGGCTGTCATTAAAACAAATATTCCGGAACTCAAACTCCTTTCACGCGGTAAAGTCCGTGATATGTATGAACTGGATGAAAAAAGTCTTCTTATTGTGACAACTGACCGTATGTCAGCTTTTGACGTTATTTTGGAAGACCCCATTCCAAATAAAGGCGTTGTGTTAAATCAGCTGACACTTTTTTGGATGAAACGTTTTGAACATTTGGTTCCAAATCATATTCTTGAATCTGATATAAATAACTATCCTGCATTGTTACAAAAATATAAAGATCAGCTGGAAGGCCGTTCTGTTATTGTCAAAAAAGCCAAACCTCTCGCCATTGAATGTATTGTCCGCGGCTATTTGGCTGGTTCCGGCTACAAGGATTATCAAAAAACAGGTATGGTCTGCGGTTATAAGCTTCCGGAAGGTTTGAAAAATTCTTCACGTTTTCCGGAACCGTTATTTACTCCTTCAACAAAAGGTGAAGTCGGCACCCATGATGAAAATATCAGTGTGGAGCAAGCGGGTAAAATTATTGGGGCAGAACTTTGCGAACAGGTAAAAAATCTCAGTCTTTCCATTTACAGTGCAGGACGGGATTATGCTGCAAACCGCGGCATTATCATTGCTGATACAAAATTTGAATTTGGCATGGTTGACGGCGTGCTGACTTTGATTGACGAAGTGCTGACTCCTGACTCTTCCCGTTTCTGGCCTGCTGATTTGTATGAAGAAGGCAAAAATCAGGCAAGTTTGGATAAACAGTACCTGCGCGACTGGCTTGAAACGCAGGTTTGGGATAAGACTCCGCCTGCTCCGCGTCTTCCGGAAGAAATTGCAAAAAATACAGCAGCAAAATATCAAAAAATTGCAGAGATTTTAACGAAATAGTGAGGTATATAAATATGTTATTAGACGGTAAAAAGGCTCTTATTTTTGGTGTTGCCAATGACAGAAGCATTGCATACGGCATTTCTGAATCTTTTAAAAATAACGGCGCAAAATTGGCTTTCAGCTATATGGGCGACGCCATTAAAAAACGTCTTGAACCTATCAGCGAAAGACTGGGCGGTGATTTTATTTTCCAATGCGATGTTACCAGTGATGAACAAATTGCTGAAAGCGTAAAGCTTGTCAAAGAAAAATGGGGAACCATTGACGTTTTGGTCCACTCTGTTGCTTTTGCGCACAAAGAAGATTTGCAGGGAAGATTTATTGATACTTCCCGTGACGGCTTTTTAACTGCCATGAATATTTCAGCCTATTCATTGATTGCGCTCTGCAAAGCCTATGAAGAAATTTTAAATCCGAAAGGCTCAGTTATTTCCATGACCTATTATGGTTCACAAAAAGTAATCCAAAACTATAATGTGATGGGCGTTGCAAAAGCCGCTCTTGAAAGTTCTATCCGTTATCTGGCAAGCGATTTCGGTCCAAAGGGTATCCGCGTTAACGCTATCAGCGCAGGTCCTATTAAAACTTTGTCTGCTTCCGGTATTTCTGATTTCAGAGAAATCTTGAACCACATTGAAGCCCATGCACCGCTTCGCCGCAATGTAACCACTGCCGAAGTTGGCAATACTGCGACCTACCTTGCTTCTGATTTGAGCAGCGCCGTCACAGGCGACATTATTTATGTTGACTGCGGTTTCCAAAGCGTTGCATACTAGGAGTTATTTCATAAAAGCTTAGGAATTTTATGCAGGGGAAAAACTTTTAGTAAAAGTTTCTTCCCCTGCACCCCTTTACAAAACTTTTTAAGCTTTTTAATAAAATATTCTGAATATTATCAGAAAATGCTCTAGGAGTTTCTATGCTTAAAGCTATTATTCTTATTGCCCTTGTCATTGGACTTTTTGCTTTCCTTGGCAAGAAAGGCGGCTTAACTCCTCCTTGAATGAGAAATAATAATCAAGCCGGGGCTTGTGACATCAACAAAAAGAATAATAAATAATGAAAAAAGGACAGCAAAAGCTGTCCTTTTTCAGGTTAAGTCAATTTATTCCATTTTTTAGAGTATTTTCGGTTAATATTAGAGCATTTCCGGTTAATCTTGAGAATTTTGCAGGGGAAAAACTTTATCTCTGCTGTCCATTTGCGTAAAGCTCGCTCACTCGCTAACGCAAACGACTTTGTCGCCTTCGGTGGCTGAAAAAGTTTCTTCCCCTGCACCCCTTTACAAAACTTTT
>CAOMFZ010000045.1 GCA_948482415.1 uncultured Mailhella sp. | reverse complement strand
TTTTATAATTATCTTTTGTAGTTATAAAATCAACCTGATACTAAAACAAAGCATTATTAATCAATGCCAAAATCAGAGAAAATTCTCATCTATTGATAAAGACTGCGAATTTTTCTCCTTATATAACTACAGGGAATAATCCGTGAAACCTTTAGAAGACTTTCCACAAGCACATAATACCAAAAAGGATAAAAAGAACAAAATACTCTTTTTTTATGCTCTTTTTTAGGAAAACGCTTTATCAGCCGATTATATTCATTTGCCCATTCCCTATAAAAACGGGTTTCATTTCTTTTCATATATTCACATTTTTTCTTTCCAAAAGAAGCATGTGCTTTATGATAAATATATAAATTTTCTATTAAAACACAAGAAAATCCTTTTTGCTGTGCACGCATGCAAAAATCGATTTCTTCAAAATAGCCGGGGCTGTATTCTTCGTTAAATTCCCCGGCCTGCTCCAAACACTGACGGGAAAAAGAAAAGCATGCCCCGTCGCAAAAAACAGTATTGGGATACAGCGGAACAATATTTTTTGCTTTTTTATCCATATAATCAAGACGTGAAAGCAAACAGTCTTCCCGGATTTTTTGTTCCGGAGTATAGGTAACAGGAACAGAAAAAGGATTGCCATGGGACAAAACAGGACTTGCCACCCCGATTTTTTCATTATGCGCAAAACAAGCCTGTATCCGTGAACTAAAATCACAGGGGATATAAGTATCACTGTTTAACAATGTAATAATATCACCGTGCGTATGCGAAATGCCATGGTTGACAGAAGAAAGATAGCCCTGATTTTTTTCGTGGCGGACAAGAATAACAGCCGGATTTTCTGCCGCAAAATCATCTAAAATTTTTTGCGTTTCTTCTCTTGAAGCATCATCAACAATAATAAGTTCCGCACAAGAAAAATCCAGTGAATTTATTATTGAACGCAAACATAGACGTACATCATCAGGCGCGTTGTACACGGTTAAGACAATAGAATGTTTCAGCAAAACTTTTCCCCAATATATATGTATATATAGGTACAATAAAAAAAAGAAAAGTCAACCGAAAAATGACGCTCGGTCAAGCGTCCTGCTTGGCACTCGCTCTCGCTTGCAATTTGCGTGGAAATTGCTTCACTCGCTCTGCGAGGCTCGCACATCCTGTGCTATTGAGCTCATATCATATCATAACTATTCTAAATGTTATCTGGAAACTCTCTAAAAGAAAAACCCCTTATCCATGAAGAATAAGGGGCAAAAAGGAGGCAGTTTATTTAAGGAGAGTTTATATAAACGGTGTTTTTAGAGGGGTGCCGTTGCTCCCCTTGCTCTTTAGCTATATGAACATATCAAATCAGCACTTTGATATGATATTTTTCTATAAGCAAGAGCTGTGCCAATTTTATATTTTTCATAAAAATATTATAAAATCAATTAGATAAAGTTACTATATTTTTAAATTCCTCAAAATCCCCCTCCTTCAATTGTAAAATTTCTACACAATCTATACATACTGTATGATTTTTGTACAGATAAGGAAAAATACAAAAAAATCCCTGTTCATACAAACAGGGATTTTTTTTACTTCTATCGTATAAAGCAATAAAACTTACTTCACATCACGGTTAAATTCTTCATACGCCATGGTCACGAACTTGCCGAGCGCAAACAGCGCAATAATGTTTGGCAGAACCATGATGCCATTGAAGAAGTCAGCGAGGTTCCAAACAAGGTCAACCTTAAGTACGGAACCCATAACAAGGAATGCAATAACAATTATCTTATAAGGACGTACCGCCTTTGTGCCAAAAAGGTACTTGATATTTTGTTCGCCGAAGAAAGACCAGCTCAAAATAGTGGAACCGGCAAAGAAGAACAAACAAACAGCAACAAAGGAACTGCCTAACGGTCCAAGACCAATGGTAAATGCCTTTTGGGTAAGGGCAATACCCTGCGGAACGGCATTGGGGTCAGAGCCAAGAGAACCGGTCATCAAAATAACAAAAGCAGTCATATTGAGGACAACGAATGTATCAAAGAACACTCCAATAATAGCAACAAGACCTTGCTGAGCAGGATACTTTACCTTTGCAATGGCGTGTGCATGAGGAGTGGAACCCATACCTGCTTCGTTTGAGAAAAGTCCGCGGGCAACACCATAACGCATGGCTTCTTTTACACTTGCACCAATAACACCGCCTGTTGCAGCCATTGGGTCAAAAGCGCCTATGAAAATCATCTTGAATGCAGGAACAAGCTGGTCAATATGAATAATCATAACGACAAGAGAACCAATAACATAAAGAAGAGCCATGAGAGGAACCATTTTTTCCGTGGTATAGGCTAAACGGGAAACACCGCCGAGGAAAATAAAACCAACGAAAGCCGCAACAAATAAACCAATGGCAAGAGGAGGAACACCAAAAGCAGTATAGAAAGAATCAGCAATGGAGTTTGCCTGCACCATGTTTCCGATAAAACCAAGAGCCAAAATAATCGCTACGGCAAAAAATCCTGCCAGAGCTTTACTGCCCAAACCTTTGGAAATGTAATAAGCAGGACCGCCGACGCTGTGACCTCTATCGTCTTTTGTTTTATAGATTTGCGCAAGAACAGCTTCCACGAAAATGGTAGCCATGCCAAAAAATGCCGCAATCCACATCCAGAAGATAGCCCCGGGACCACCACATGCAATAGCTGTTGCTGCACCTGCCATATTCCCGGTACCAACCTGTGCTGCCACAGCGGTTGTCAGGGACTGGAAGGAACTCATACCGTCCTTGCCTGCTTTTTCACCTTGTAAGGACATATCCCCAAAGCCGTAACGCATTGCCTTTGCAAAGCGTTTGACCTGGACAAATCTGAGTTTTAACGTAAAATAAATACCAGCACCAACTAAAATGGGAATCAAGCAAAAAGGTCCCCACAGGATATCGTTCAAGCTTGAAACCAGTGCATTAAGTTGATCCATAATTTGGTTCATCTGAAACCTCTCGAATTAATTGTTAAACAAAAGCCACAGCCATTTTTACAATTTTGTAAAAATGCATAATATCGTATTATGAAAGAATAGGCAAGCAATATCTTCCTTATTGTTAAATTATTATTTATTACTTTGGCAATTTTTGTAAAATTAAGACAGTATACTGCAATTTTCCCAATATCACCACCCCTGAAAACTTTTACAATATTGTAAATTTAATTTTCTGTACAGAAAATCTGTAACTATAGCAATTACCGCAAAAAAGCATTCGGAATTGGTATAAAATCAAGGAAAATTTCACTCTTTGGAAGCGAGAGCGAAGCTCTCTGCTGGAAAAGTGTGAAACAGGGGGCTGTTAGGGGGATTGTCAAGGGGGTACAAACAGGGGGAGACATCCCCCGAAGTGTACCCCGCTTGACACGAGGCATGGGAAGTATCTCCATAAAAATACGCTAAAACAAAAAAATAAAAAAAGTTAAAAACGCTGCTTGCGCTTGGAAGAGGACGGAATATTCAGCGCTGTACGATATTTTGCCACCGTTCGGCGGGCTATATCCACGCCGATTTCCTGTTTCAAAAGTTCGCACAGTTTTTCATCTGCAAGAGGATTTTTGGGGTCTTCCTTACTGATCATTTTCTTAATCAGCGCCTTGACGCTTTCAGACCCGACAGAATCGCCGTCATCAGAACTGAGCGCGCTGTTGAAGAAAAATTTCAATTCAAAAACTCCATGGGGCGTGGAAACATATTTATTGGTGGTAATACGGCTCACAGAAGACTCGTGCATTTCAATATCTTCTGCAATATCCTTTAAAATAAGGGGCTTCAGCTTATCCACACCCTCTTCAAAAAACGGACGCTGGAATTTAATAATACTTTCCACAACCTTATACAGCGTACGCTTTCTTTGTTCAAGGCTCTTGATCAGCCAGGAGGCAGAAGCGATTTTCTTGTTGGTAAAATCCTTGACTTCCGCAGAAACATTGCTGCTGTTTTCCAAAAAATCATTCAAGCGCAAATTGGGGATATCTTCATCATTGAGCACAATCACAAAATCCCCGTCACTCGCAAACACATAGACATCAGGGCTGACATATAAGGGTTCACTTTCGCCAAAACTTGCTCCGGGCATGGGGTCAAGGGATTGGATAATATCAAGATATTCTTTCAGCGTATCCATATCCAAATGGAATTTGCGCAAAAGCGGTTTATACCTGTGGGTTTCAAGGTCAGTAAGATGATATTTTATTAAATCAACAAGAATGGGATCCCGGTCGTATTTCAAGACTTCAATCTGCGTCAGCAGACACTCCTGCGGCGTACGCGCTGCAACGCCTACGGGGTCAAGGCGCTGTACTTTATACAGCAGTCTTTCCACTTCCTCTTCCGTGCTTTTGGAACTTTCCGCAATTTCAGAAAGTTCTGCCCGCAAATAGCCGCAGCTGTCTAAATTTCCAATAATATTTTCACAAATCTCAATTTCTTTTTCAGTCAAAGAAGAAAGGCGCAGCTGCCACATTAAATGCGCGTCCAGCGAAGTTTTTTCTGCATAACGCGTTTCCAAAAAATTATTATCTTCAAGGGATTCATACTCATGCATAGCAGAAGTTCTGGGCGCAGAAGAAAGCTCTCCCAAATAATCTTCCCAATCACCGTTTTTCGCAACTTCTTCGTAGGAATAGCCCTCGTCGTCGTCATTTTGTGACGGACGGCTTTCGTTATTCAATTCTGCAAAATTTTCTTCACCCTCAGAGAGTTCAGGCGAACTTGGCGCTTCCTCTAAAAAAGGATTTTCTAAAAGTTCTTGTTGAATATGCTCCACAAGTTCAAGCCTTGACATTTGCAGCAATTTAATCGCCTGCTGCAGCTGCGGCGACATCAGAAGTTGTTGTGTTTGCTTTAGCTGTTGCCTAAGCTCCAAAGCCATATTCCGCTCCAACGTTTAGTTTTATTATCTATGCATTTCTTATGCCATAATTATTTTTTTATTGCAAGTCTCACACCATAAAAATCTATTCTATAATAAATTGAGTTCGTTAGGTGTTTACAAAAAGAAAAAACCTTGCTTAAGCGTGAAGAGTGTGGCAAAATATATGCAATACAATTTCAAGGATTTTTTATGGATATAAATCAAATACGCACCCAGCTTGCCACAGCGAAAGCCAATGTTTTAAAAGGCGATATTGCCACCTCTTTGAAGCGCTTTATTTATGCCCTGCATGAGCTTACCAAATCAAGCGCACCAATCCCTGTGGAAATCAAAAGCCTTATCCGTGACATTTCTGTGGAGTATAACTCCTTTAAACAAATAAAGGACGAACTCAATATCAATTTTGCCTACACTGCCGGCGAAGAAAAAAAGCTTCTTGTTGTCTGCATGAAAGCCTATGAGTATTTGACAAAAGAAGCCAATAAAGGTGAAGAAAGCTATGAAGACGCTCTGAAGCGCAAAAAAGCCCTTGACCAGCACCTTATTGCCGTCAAAGATTTCCTCAGCCGAAATTTTCTGGAAGAAGCTGACCAGGAAGTGGAAAAGGCTTTGAAATATTATAAGGACGAACACAAAGTTTTTGCCTATCTTGGTGAATTATATTTACAAAGTAATTATATCACCCGCGCAAAACACTTTTTCAAAAAAGCAACGGAAATGGAACCCGACAATCAGGACGTTGCCAAAAAATTTATTGAAGTCAATAAAATGCAGGCAAAATAAGAGGAATTATGCAGCAATTATCTTTTATTCATGTTTCTGATTTACACTTGGATAATTTTCCGCCTGTAAAACAAGAAAATGATGAAATGGCAATGCGTTTGCATGAAGCTCCCTATGAGGCGTTAAAAAATTTACTGGAACTTTGCAGGCAAAAGTCACCGCAGTTTATTGTTTTTTCCGGTGATATTCATGAACATGGAAAATTGAGTCTGAAAGCCCGCTTCCATTTAAAACAATTTTTTACCGCTCTGGAAGAATTAAACATTCCTTTTTATTATGCCTGCGGCAATCATGACCATCTTGGACAGAACGATAATTTTTTTGAAAAATTCAAGCTGGTTTTTCGCTTTCCGGAAAACTGGACACGCTTTCCCTTTCCGCCGCAGCCGGCTGAACATAACGAAAATAACGGCGAAGCAGAAATTCCCCTTTGCCATATTTACGGCATCAGCCATACCAGCCGCAAAGAATTGAAAAATTTGCTCAAAGATTTTGTGTATGAACCAAAAGCCCTTTTCAATATCGGCGTGCTCCATGCCAGCGTGCACAATGCTGAAAGTGTCAAAAACACCGATAAACATGTGGTTGCTTTGTGCAGAGAAAAGGACTTTGCGCCTTTCCCTCTTGATTACTGGGCTCTGGGACATATCCACGAACTTGCCATAGTCCACCAGGACCCTTTTGCCGCTTATTCCGGAGCCATGCAGGCAACCCGCATGAATGAAAGCGGCGCCCATGGTGCCTATTTTGCAGCCTTTGAAAGCGATGAAGAAAATCCCCAAAAAAAAGCAAAGCTCCACACTGAATTTTGCCCGCTTGCGCCCCTTGAAATGTATACCCTGAACCTTGCACTGCCTTCCGCTGAAAATGAAGAACTGGAAAATATTGAACAGTGTCTTGAATATTTTCTTTATACTTTCAAAAAGGAATACACAAAATTTCCTAAAAATTCTCTGTGCACAACACGGATTTTTACCCTTTTTCTGGAAGGACAGCATGTTTTATCGCAAGAACTGCAAAGCGAAGATTTTATCCAGACCCTCAAAACCAAACTTGAAGAATTAGATCTTGGCACGCGTATTTTTATCGGCAAAATTAAGTCGCTTGTCCGCCCAAGCTTTGGCTATGAAAACGCCCACAAACGCGATGACTTGCTGGGAGAAATATTCAGAACCCTTGACAATCTCCGCAGCGACCCGGAAACATTCAAAGAAATCCTCAAAAAAATAGAAAATGATTTTAAAATCAAAAATGAAATAGACCTTGGCTTTTTCACCCACAGTGACAAGCCCGGTCAGGAACAGGCAGAAAAATACCAGAAAGCACTCCTCGATGCCTGTGAAAATATTTGTGTAAACATTTTAGAACCCAAATAATTTGGCGGACATATGTATATTAAAAGTTTTCATATAGAAGAATTTGGTCCTTTGGAAAATATTGACGTGCAAAACCTGCCGCAAACCATGGCGGTTTTTCTGGGCGACAATGAAGCCGGCAAAAGTTCTTCCATGGAATTTATCCGCAGCATGCTGACAGGTATCCCCAACAGGCGTGACCTTTTTTTTCAGTCTTTGAAAAAGGTTAAAGGCGGCTCCCTGCTTTTAGACGATGAAAAATACGGAGAAATGCTGGTGGAGCGCAATTTTTCTGCTCGTTCCAACCGCAATTTAAAAGTCTATGACGGCGACAGAAAGAAAATTGACAACAATATTTTTTATGATGCCGCAGACAATATTTCCCAAGATGTCTACCGACTTATTTTTGGCTTTAACTTAGCAGAATTACAAAACTTTTCCGCATTTCAAGACACCAATATTTTTGAAAATATTTTAGGGGCAAGCTATGGACTTGGGCTGATTACCCCTGAACTTGCCCTGCAAAAAATTCAGGAACAAATGGAGCGCCTTTACAAGGCAAAGGGCAAAAACTCAGTTCTGCAAAGTCTTTTCAGCCGCTGGAAAGAAGAAAATGCTCTTTTTGAAAAAACAAACCAACGCATTGAAAAATTTGATAATTTACAGCAAAAACTGGAAAGCGCAACCCTTTCCTATGAAGAATTAAAACAGGAAAGAATCAATATCAAAGCCCATGAAGAAGAACTGCGCACCTTTATTACCCTGTGGGGGCAATGGAAAAAATGGGCGGATTTGCAGCAGGAATTTATCAAAATGAAAGCATTGACAGGTGATGTTTTTGGCGAACAGCCTGAAAATGTGGAAATTTTATTTGCCAAAATTCTTGAACAGCGAAAAATTAAACAGGAAGTTTTAAATTCTCTGCGTGATGCACAGCAAAAAATTGAATTCCGCCTGAAATCATTTAACATCAGAACAGGGCTTATTTCTCAATATCTGCCTATTAAAAATTTAAACCCTCAATACCTTGCCGCCAGTAAAATTATTGCAGAAATCCCCACCCAAAAAGTCCAAATTGAGCAGTCTTTTCTCGCCCTTGCCAAACAAAACAGAAAAGTGCTGGATACATGGTCTCTCTTTAATGACAGCTCTCGTTTACAGGATTTTGAAAAGCCGGAACAAACGCTGACCCATTTCCGGCCTGTTTTGGAAGACAGCCTTTTCCTTGAGGATTTGGAAAAATTTGCAGTGCAGATCCGTGAAGCTAAAAATCATATTCAAAATGCAAAAACAGCTCTTGAATATGCAAAACGAGACGCGGATAAAGCAAAACAAAAATATCAGGCTGTTTTGCAGGAAAAATCAGAAGCCAGCAAAAATTTCAATAAAAACACCTTATTGAGTCAAGATGAAATTGCTTTTGAGCAGGAACTGCAAAACTGGCAGAACCGCCTGCAGGAAACGCAGGAAAAAGAAGACGGTTATCTGGAAATTTCGACTGACAAATGCACAGAATTTTTAAATCAGGCAAAAGCCCTTGGTTTCACGGTTTTGCAGGACAGTGATATCAATAGGGACAATGCAAAAGAATTTCTCAATAATTACATGCAGCTGGCACAAATCGTACGCGATATCCACAGCAGAGAAGAGGATATTTTATCTGACGTCAAACGCTATGAAGACACCGTGCAAAGCCTGCAATCACAGAAAGAATGTTATCAGGAACAAATACAAAAAACAAAACAGCACACTGAACAGGATAAAAAACGCATTGAAAAAATCAATGCCATCGATAAAGCCACCCATACTATTATTCAGCAATTAGAGAAAATCGAGCAGACACAAAGCAATAAACCGACAAAGCAAAAGGAACAAGCTCCGGAACTGCCAAAATGGGCGGCAATTCCGGCTGTTTTGTGCTTTGCCGGCGCCATTATTTTATTTTTACTGCGTCTCACCAGCGCAAGTTCCGAAGTTGCCACCTTTTTCGGCACACTCAATATTCCTTATGCGCTTCCTTTTATTCTGCTGATTTCCGGCATAGGACAAGCCGGTTTTTTGTGGTATATCAAGCAAAATCATGCCCAATCCGTACAACAGGCACAGCCGGCAGAACTCAATACCGACAATGAAAAAATTGAGCAGTTAGTCCATGATTTGCAGGAATTGCAAACCATTCAGGAAAAACTGCTGCAAAACTTTTATCCTGAACAGGCAAAAGAACAAACTGCCAAAACAGGCAGTGACGACGAAAATACCCTTGATTTACTGCATTTTGACAAGGAACTCATGCTGAAAATTGACGAGCCAAAGGGCTCCTGGCTGTCTCAAGTCATCGCCAAAGCAAAGGAAAAAGCTGATCTCTACAATCATTATGCCAAAAAATTTGATATGGACACGCCTGAAGAACAGGAAGAAGCCCCCGCAGTGCTGACGGATTTGCAAAGCGAAGCAGACAGTCTGGAAAAACAAATTTTAACGGCTTTTGGCAATGCACAGTGCAAACCTGTTTCCATTGCCCAAATTCCAAACTTCATGAAACTGATAGCCCGTCTTGATTTAATTGTGGAAGATATTAACACCATGAGCGTCAATGTCCGTGACTGCCATGACGTGTACGCGGATTTTATGCACTGGCTTGAAACAAAAATCCCCGCTCTTTTTGAAACATTATCCTCCCTCCCCTGTGACGAATATCTCCCTCATTTAATTGAATACCGCCACACAATCCGTGACGAACAGTTCAAACATATTCAGGAAATTCACGGGGCTATTTTTGCAGAAAGTCTTGCCAGTCTTGAAGAAAGCACGGAACATTATAACCAAGTGGAAAAATCCCTTGCAGAACGCCAGCTTGCTCTGGAAAAAATCTATTATGCCCTGGCAGATTTCCTGCTGAAAAACGACTTTTTATTTGAGGAAACGCGCAATGATTTTGTGGACGCCCTCTGCAAAGAAGAACAGGAACAGGATATTTTCACAGGCACCTTTGCCAGCGTAAAACAATGTGTTGAGCTTCTCTATCATTTGCATACCCTGTATACCGAGCAGGAAGAACGCAAAGAACAATTAAATGCCTGCTACACGGCGCTGAAAGATTTTATCGAGCCTTTGCGCACTATTCTCATGCGTGTGGACTTTGAGCCTGCGAATCCCATTCACGACGAAGCTGACTATATCCTGATTTACCAAGACCTTACAAAGAAATTGGAAGAAGAATATGCCCTGTTCCAGCAAAAAGAAACGCTGTTAAAAGAATATGAACAGGCAAAGGAACGCTACACGGCTGCAAATAAGGAAATTCAGGAAGTGGAAAAGACTTTGCAGGAACTGTATTCCTCTGCCAATGTGGAAAATGAACAGGATTTGCGTGCTTTATTTGCCAAAATCAAAGAAAGCGAAAAATATATGCAGCAGGCTGTTATTATTGAAGAAAGTCTGCGGGAAGAAAAACTGCCCCGTTTCCTTAAAAAAAGCGCCAATCCCGGCAGGCGTGAATATAAGGAACAGCCTGAACAAAAGCCTTTGCCTGAAATTTTCGCTTATTTTGATGAAGATGCAAAAACGCGCTTTGAGACAGAACTCAATGACTTGCAGGAAGAAAATGCAGGACTTGACCGCATTGAAAAGCATATCCAAACCCTCAAGGGGCAAGTGGAAGCGGAAAGTTCGTATGTTTATGAGGAAAGTCTTGACAATGAAGCGGGCTACCGCATGAAAAAAACAGAACGTGCCATAAAAGACAGCTACAATGAATGGCTGGAATATGCCTTTGCCAGGGAAGTTTTGGAACGCGCCAAAAAACATTATGAAGAAACAAGCCAGCCTCAGATTGTGCAGATTGCCTCCGCTTTCTTCAACAAAATCACGGATAACGCATGGCAGGGCATTAAAGTCAGCTTAGAGGACAGAAGCGTCAATGTGCTGGACGAAAACGGCAAACTTTTGCAGGCTGAAATGCTCAGTCAGGGTGCAAAGGAACAGCTCTATCTTTCCCTGCGCTTAGCCCACATCAAAAACCGCTCTCTGACAAAACGTCCTCTGCCAATCCTTATGGACGATATTTTGGTCAACTTTGACGAAAAAAGAGTAAAAAATACAACAGAAGTACTCAAGTTAATGGTCCAGGAAACACAAGGCATGCAGAATACACAGCAGATTTTATTCTATACCTGCCATGAACGCACTGCGCAAATTTTACAGGACAGTATCCCGAACACCAAAATTTACCACGTCCGGAACAAAAAAATTTACGAAACTGCGTAAAAATAACCAGTTGCAAAATTATTGCATACTATATCTAAAAATATTAGAAAATTTATATTCAATTTTATCAAAATCTTTTTTAAATTTAACTTGACTTTATTCTTAAAATGATATTATGAGGACAAAAATTAAAAGGGGGAAGTGATATTGCTGAAAAAATTTTTCTATATTTTTTTATATTCATTTATTAATCAAGAAAAAAAATCTAATATTTATATTATTTATGCTCCACCATATGGAAAATCAAATGGAATAAAAGCATTATACACATTACATGATATACTTAATAAACTTGGATATAAAACATATATTTATTGCAAAGGAAAACATAGAGGGAATTATAATTATCTTTATAAAATAAAAAAATATCATAAAGAAAATGCAATTATTATTTATCCGGAATCTATAAAAGACAATCCATTAGATTTTAAAAATGTTGTCCGTTGGATTTTATATTTTCCAGGATATTTTGGAGGAAATACTGTTTTTAATAATAATGAATTAATCTTTTCATGGAATAAAGAATACTATGATGCAACAAAGCTGCAAGTTCCAAGCATTGATAATACTATTTTCTATAACGATCCAACTATAAAAAAAGATTTAACATGCTATTTTGTTTATAAAGGCAACTTTTTCAAAGAAATACCTCAAATAAAAAATGCATATAGAATTGACCAAAATACTCCAAAAGACAGAAATGAATTAATTAATATTCTTCATAGAACTAATACGTTATATTCTTTTGATTCATACTCAACGCTTAATGATGAAGCTTTAAGCTGCGGAGCCAAAGTTTATATAGTAACACCTGAAGGTCTTGCAGACTATACAAAAATTAATGATATCGATTATGATGAATCAATTAAATTAGTTAAAAATTTTATAGAAACAAGTCAAAAAAGATTTTATAATAAACAATAATCATAAGAATTCCAGTAACTATAATATAACTGAGAATTTAAATTGTAAAAATATGATTTATTAATAGCCATATTATATTATTTTGCTTTGTTATAGAAAGAGGTTGATAATCAATCTCCTATAAAACATATATTCTTGTTTTTCTGAAAGAAAAACAAGCAATGTGGGGGTATGGGGGAGCGGTAGCCGTTAGCGAGTTTACGAGCTTTACGGATGC
>CAOMFZ010000044.1 GCA_948482415.1 uncultured Mailhella sp. | reverse complement strand
TTTACTTGCCGCCCTTGGCTTGACAAAAAATGAAATTGACCGTCCCATTATCGGTGTTGTAAATTCTGCCAACGAAATTGTTCCGGGGCATGTCCATCTTGATAAAATTGCCGAAGCAGTCAAAGCCGGAGTTCGCTCTGCCGGCGGTACCCCTATTGAATTTCCTGCCATTGCTGTTTGTGACGGCATTGCCATGAACCATGAAGGCATGCGCTATTCTCTGCCTTCCCGTGACCTTATTGCCGATTCCATTGAAATTATGGCTATGGCACATCCTTTTGACGGACTTGTGCTTATTCCAAACTGTGACAAAGTTGTGCCCGGCATGCTTATGGCAGCACTGCGTCTCAATATCCCGTCAATCGTTGTTTCAGGAGGTCCTATGAATGCAGGACCAAATGCCAGTGACCTCAACAGTGTTTTTGAAGCCATCGGTAAATTCAATGTAGGAAAAATTGACGAAAATGAACTTACTGCTGTTGAAGAAAGCGCCTGCCCCGGCTGCGGTTCCTGCTCAGGCATGTTTACAGCCAATACCATGAACTGCTTATCAGAAGCTATCGGACTTGCTCTCCCCGGAAACGGTACCATTCCTGCTGTTTCTGCCGCCCGTATTCGTCTTGCAAAACAAGCCGGCGAACAAATCATGACCTTAGTTGAAAAAAATATCTGCCCTCGTGATATTGTCACAGAAAAATCCGTGCATAATGCAGTTGCCGTTGATATGGCACTGGGCGGAAGTACAAACACCGTTTTACACCTGCCTGCTGTTTTTTCAGAAGCAAATCTCCACCTCACCCTTGATATCTTTGATAAAATCAGCCGGGTAACGCCTAACCTCTGCAAACTGTCTCCGGCAGGAAAACACCATATTGTTGAAGATTTATACAGAGCCGGCGGCGTCCAGGCAGTTATCAGCGAGCTTCTCAAAAAAGACCTTGTCTATGGCGATACCCTCACTGTCACAGGCAAAACCCTGAGCCAAAATATAAAAGACAGCAATGCACATATTCTTGATAATGAAGTTATCCATGCCCTTGATAATCCTTATTCACAGCAGGGCGGCATTGCTATTTTGCATGGCAATATTGCCCCCCTTGGCGCTGTTGTAAAACAGAGTGCCGTTGCCCCTGAAATGCGGCTCAGAACAACAACCGCAAAAGTTTTCGACCGTGAAGAAGACGCTATGCAGGCTATTTTAGGCGGCAAAATTGAAAAAGGCGACTGCGTTGTTATTCGCTATGAAGGACCAAAGGGCGGTCCGGGTATGCGTGAAATGTTGGGACCTACTTCTGCCATTGCCGGTATGGGCTTAGATAAAGATGTTATGCTCATCACTGACGGCAGATTTTCCGGCGCAACCCGCGGAGCTTCCATTGGACATATCAGCCCGGAAGCAGCAGAAGGCGGACCAATCAGACTTGTACAGACAGGCGATAAAATCAAGCTTGACATTGAAGCCCGCAGTCTTGATTTACTTGTCAGTGAAGAAGAACTTGCAAAACGTGCACAAAACTATGCTGCTCCGGAACCAAAAGCAAAAACACCTGTCCTGCGCCGTTACGCAAAACTCGTCACCTCTGCCGCCACAGGTGCAATTTATAAAAACGACTAAGAACAATAGGTTCTAACTCTTTTTTTTCTTTTTTTATGGGGGAAATGATTTCCCCCAATCCCCCTCAAAACCCTGTTATGGACGTTGTCCATAACAGGGAATGAATATTCTTGATACTACCAGGAATTGTTCTAACAGATTTTGAAGCTTATCAAGAAATGATCCGGCATATTCTACATGCAACAAAAAGGGAAACGTATTGTTCCCCTTTTTTATGGTTAATGATATGAAAGAATTATATTAAAGCATTATTCTTCAAGTTTACGCTGTTCCTGAACTTGTTTAATATATTTTTGTCTGCAGTCGTCACTGCAAAAATATTCCACAATATCGCCGTTGCGAACAGAAAAACTGCTGTCTTTTTCCACATACACACCGCAAATGGGGTCGCGTACCAAGGTGCCGTCCGCAACTTTCTTTGCTTCTTCATTTTCTGTCTGTTCAGCACTTTTCTTTCTGTCATTCATAAACAAACGATACAGTGCATAGGCTGCCACGGCAAATAACAAAATTTTAAAAATCATATTTTCCTCACTTTTCACAATATCTTATTTTTATTGATAAATTTTATTTCCCTCAAGTCGATATTCCAAACGAGCCAAAGCTTCGTCAACAGCTATATTTTGTATAGTAATATGAGGAGCAATTTCTTGCAAGGGAATTAATACAAAGGCTCTATCCAGTGCCCGCTTATGGGGGACGTCAACAAGGGACGTTGATACACAATAATTTTCCAATAAAATAATATCAATATCAATCACCCTCGGTCCAAAACGGCGGGCTTCATCACGGCTTCTGCCCATGCCTGCCTCTACGCCTAAAAGATAGCTCATCAGCGTATCTGCGGCATATTCCAGAGACCGTACACCGGCATATTCAATTTCAATCACTTGATTGGCAAACCACTCCTGATTTTTATCTCCCTGCGGTTCTGTTTTATAAATCGAAGACGTTGCCATAAGCTTAATTTGAGAATGTTCACAAATTCCTGCTACGGCTTTTGCCAAATTTTCTTCCGTATTGCCAAGATTGGAACCTAAACAAAGATAACAGCGCATACAACCTCTATAAATATGGACTAAAAATCCACATTCCTGCATTTCGTAATTTTTTCAATAAACCAAGAAAAGGATATTTTGTATTTTCAAATTCGAGCGGTGAAATTTCCTTTGAATTTGCCAAAACACTGTCTACAAAAAAGCCCAGATAGGAATTTAATTGCTGGGAAAAAACCTCTAAATTTAATTCAAAATTAAGTTTTAAACTTCTGGGATCAAAATTAGTGGAGCCTAAAAAGGTATACACTTCATCTATCAGCACCAGCTTGGTATGGGCAAAAGGCTCCGGCTGTTTATAAATTTTTATACCGCCGTGAATTAAACCGGGCAAAAGATGATCCCCCGCCCAGGCAACAAAATTATGGTCTAATTTTTCAGGCAAAATAACCCGAACACGCACACCCCGCGTCACAGCACTCATAAGAGCGCTGATAATTTCCCGTGTAGGCAGAAAGTACGGATTGACAATAGCAATTTCCTTTTTGGCACTGCTGAAAACACCGCACAGCAAATTAATAATCAAATCGTCATCATTGCCGGGACCGTCCATGATAAGACGGGCGTCCATGGTTCCTGTTGGCGGGCAAATGGAAAACGTAATATTTTGCTGCTGTCTGGTGACAAAAGCCAAATCAAGCAAAAAGCCCTCGCGCAAAGCCATGACAATGGGTCCTGTACATTTAAAATGCACGTCCTGCACACCATGACGGGGATTTTCCTGCAATAAATTATCATCAGAAATATTCATTCCGCCTGTAAAGGCAATATCATCGCAAATCAGCAGTTTTCTGTGATTGCGCAGATTGATGCAAATCTGAAAAGGAAAAAGCTGAAAAGGAATAAAGAAATAAACAGGAATGCCCGCTTTTTTGAGTTTGCGGTGCAGCAGTGTAAAACTCAAAAATGTTCCCAGTCCGTCCACAATAACCCGAACCATAATTCCTCGTTTATGGGCATTGATAAGGGCTTCTGCAAAACTTGCCCCGCTTTTTTTCCCGCTGAAAATATAGGTAGATAAAAATACATATTTTTGCGCATTATTAATGGCTTCGAGCATTTTCGGATAGGCTTCGTCACCATTAAAAAGCGCTTCAATAGTATTTCCGCCAAGACAAGGCAAGCCCTGGCTTCGCTCGCCAATTCCCATAATAGGGTACTGTTCGCGTGAATATTTTGTAGGCGTCGGAGACCAGTGTTTTGTGCGTATACTTTCAAGATGCTTGTGCCGCGCCTCAGCCGCCTGATTAAATAATTTGACTGCACGGCTGTCAATTCGATTGACCCCAAAAATAAAATATAAAAATGCCCCCACAGCGGGAAGCATAAAAATAACCCCGCACCACGCGAGCGCTCCCTGTGGATATTTTGAATGCAGCAGGCAGTGAACTATCGCTAATGCCGCGATTATATAATATAAAATAAAGAAAATAGTCAGAACAATAAATAAAGACATAGTGCCTCCATAATTTTGCTTAATTATCTCATAGACAAAATAAATGCAACCCGTTATTTTAACAGCACGAGCCAATCGAGTTTTTATGCGGAGTTTTTATGCAAAATTTATTTGATATGCTGCAAGAGTATAAAATTGCTGATGAAATATGTGCAAATGCGTATGAAACATGCACGCCTGCCATACGAAATTTAATCAAGACTGCCATAGCCTTTCATTTTTCAGACAATTCTGTGCAGGAAGTACAGGAAATATTTATCGAAAAATCTTCCTCCGGTTTCTGTAAGGGCTATAAAAAACAAGCAGTTGAAAATGCCTGTTTTTTCATTGACAAAGCTTATTCCGCACCTGCAAAATTTCTGGCACTCCTCTGTCAGGCAATACGCGCAAATGTAAAACAACTTTTTGTTTTTATTGATAACGGCATGCCGCAGGAACAATTTTTGCTTTTTCTTGCTTGTCTGGAACTCTGCGGCATAGAAAATTCTTATTATCTTCTGGAGAAAGAAAAAATCGAAGAATTTGCCGAACAGCTTTCAAAAGAAAATATTCTGACAAAATATGTTTTTTGCGGTGCAAATAAATTAAATTTGTCTGCTGTCAAACCTATCAACACATTTACAGACAATCTTAACTTTTCTGTCTGTGCCCGGCATTTTCAAAAAGAAATACTCTCCCTTTCTTACGGCAATGCAGCGACAGTAATCTATAGTGCTGAAAATCCCCCGCTCACAAGCCGTGAACATTTTGCCGGGCTTTTACAATCCCAAAAGCTCTATGATATTTCTTTTATCAGCACAGAAGCAGGCACCCAAAACTATGGCTCGGGTATGGAATTTTGTTTCAAACACTCCCAATTGCCACAAGACTTTTTTTACGATATACTCCAATTCAGCAATCTTGAAATCAATTATCCGCCAACTGACAATGCCTAAAAGTGAGTAAGCCATGAAAAAAATCCTCGAACATATACAATCAACCAGAAATATTGGAATTATTGCCCACATTGACGCAGGCAAAACCACAGTTTCCGAACGTATTCTGTATTATACGCATAAAATTCACCGTATGGGCGAAGTGCACGAAGGCAGTGCCACCATGGATTTTATGCCCGAAGAACAGGAACGCGGCATAACCATTACAGCCGCAAGCACTCACTGCGAATGGAAAGACTATACTATCAACCTCATAGATACCCCAGGACACGTTGATTTTACCATAGAAGTAGAACGCTCTCTGCGGGTGCTTGACGGCGCTGTAGGCATTTTTTGTGCTGTGGGCGGGGTTGAGCCGCAGTCAGAAACTGTATGGCGGCAATCTGAAAATCTGCAAATACCTAAAATTGCTTTCATCAATAAATTGGACAGGATAGGTGCAGATTTTGAAAATGTGCTTCTTTCCATGCAAACGCGTTTACAAACAAAGCCCCTTGTTTTGCAAATTCCCCTTGGGCAGGGGCAGGATTTTTCAGGGCTGGCTGATTTGCTGACTTTGCAAAAAATTGAATTTTCAGATGAAGATCAGGGCGAAACAGTGACATATACGCCTTTGGAAGGTGACGCGCTTGTTGAAGCTGAAATCTGGCGGGACAAATTATTGGAAGAAATAGCCGAACTGGACGACAACTTTTTAGAAAAATATTTCAATAAAACCTATACGCTGGACGACATCAAGCAAAGCCTGCGCACCATTACCATTGCCAAACTTGCTACTCCGACGCTCATGGGCTCTGCCCTGAAAAACAGCGGCATTCAGCCTCTGCTTGACGCAATTTGCGATTATCTTCCAAGTCCTTTGGAAGCAAAGCCCCTTAGATCAGAAGCATTTAATCCTGATACAATCAAAGCGCTTATATTTAAAGTGATACTTGAAAATAACTACAGATTTTCTTTATTGCGAATATATAACGGCATCATAAAAGAAAGTTCTACGCTCTATAATGTCAACCTCAAAAAGCATGAACGCATTGACCATATTTATAAACTTCATGCTGATTACCGAGAAAAAGTAAAGGAAGCCTATGCCGGTGATTTAATTGGGATTATTGGCATGAAAACTGTCCAGACCGGACACACGCTTTCCAGTGACACAAACCTTGCCCCCTACGAAGATTTTACCAAATTTCAGCCTGTTATTTCCCTTACTTTTGAGCCTAAAAACAGTGTAGAAGCAGAAACTTTGACCGCTGCTCTTGAACGCTACTCTCTGGAAGACCCAACCCTTGTTGTTAATAATGAAGAAGGATTTTGTCTTGTTTCAGGTATGGGTGAGCTGCATTTATCTGTTTTATCCGAACGCATAGAACGGGAATACAAAATTAAGCCCAGAGTGGGCAATCCTCAGGTAATTCTGAAAGAAAGCATCAATAATGCCAAGCCCATACAGGCAAGTTACCGCTTTGAACGCGAACTTGGCGACAAACTTCATCAGGGATATGTGGAAATTTCCATTGCAAAACGTGAACGCGGACAAGGCAGCAGCATTATCATTTCTGATACGGCAAGTGCGGTTCTCCAAAAACAAAAAGCCAATACCAAAGAAGATCCAGTCAAATCTGTTGAAGAATACTGTGCAAGCATTTTGGAAAGCGGCTGCAATGACGGCTTGGCGCTGACTGATATTCAATTCAATCTTGAAAATATCATTGAAACGGAAAATATGAGTCTGGTGGGTATACAAAATGCGCTTCATTTTGCCATGGAACAAGCCTATTCACAAGCATCTGTCATTACCCTGTATCCGATCATGAAACTCGAAATCACTGTGCCGGAAGACAATCTCGGCGCATGCATGAACCTTTTGAACACCTGTAAGGCTAAAGTTGAGCAGCTGTATGAAAAACAAGACCTCAAATGTATTGCTGCCCTTGCTCCCATGCAGGAACTTTTTGGCTTTGCAACCAGTCTGCGTTCTGCTACCCAGGGCAGAGCAAGCCTCAGCATGCAGTTTTTACATTATGACACCATATAAAAATCCCCGAATTGTTTTTGCCAAATGAGTTCCCTATGAGTGCAGAAAAAATTATTGCAAAAAAAAGCTTAGGACAACATTTTCTCAATAATGAAAGTGTGATCAGAAAAATTATTGAACTGGGCGAAATTTCAGCTGATGATCAAGTCATGGAAATTGGTCCGGGTCCGGGAGCATTAACCGGTATTTTGCGGGAGATCCCCTGCCAAAAATTATGGCTTCTGGAAAAAGACGATGTTTTTGCGCAAAAACATGCTGACTATGCAAAAGAAAACAATCTGCTGCATATGCAGGTTTTTCATATTGATGCCCTGACGTTTTCATGGAAAGACTTACGGGGTGAGTGGAAAATTATGGGGAATTTGCCGTACAATGTGGCGTCTCCGCTTATGTGGGATATTGTAAGTCAAGTGCCGCAGCTTGGCAAAGCCGTTTTCATGATACAAAAAGAAGTGGCAGAACGCATACGCGCCAAAGAAGGCAGTAAAACCTACGGCGCCTTATCCGTATGGATACAAAGCTTTTGCAGGGTGGAAAAAGGCTTTGTCATTCGTCCCAGTGCTTTTACGCCTCCGCCAAAAGTTGATTCTGAAATTATTATTTTCAAGCCGCTTCCCAAAGAAGAACTTCCCAAACATCCTGAGGAGCTTGCAAAACTCATAAAGATAAGCTTTCAGCAGCGCAGAAAACAGTTACACGGCATTTTGCAAAAAGCCTATCCCGCAGCCTATAGTGAAAGTCTTTGGAATGAAATGCAAATGCCAAAAGAAACACGAGCTGAAATGCTCAGTCCGAAACAATTCCAAAAACTTGCTTTATTACTCACAAATACAAATTAATTTTATAAGGAAACAGTATGAATTTTCAAAATTTATCTTCTCTTCGCAAATACTTGACTCTCACCGAACATAAAGCGGGCACGCTCAAGGTAAAAATCAAAGCATCTGCCCTTGGTGATCCCATTGTCAAAGACTGCATTGCAGAATTTAAAAATACACCCATGCCAAAAGCTATTTTAGATACAAACGTCAATATTTTTACACAGACAATCACCATAAAATATGATACAAACAGTATCAATCCACAGGATATTGACGAAATTTTCAACACGCAAAGCGAAGAACGCTTCACGCTTCTGGCTGAAAACTATTATCATAAATTGCTCGCATAAAATTAAAACTTGTTATTTTACTTGTCATAATTTTTATAACGAGCTATGATATAAAAAAATAAAGCTGAATACTCAGCAAAAACGGAGGTTTTCTTATGCGTTATATTGTATTAACATTGGCTTTTATTTTCTGTTTATCAACAACTGCCATGGCTAAAGGTCCTCTCACGCAGCTTCCTCAAGACATTACCATAGAAGAAGCTCAAAAAGTCTTGAATGCCGCTCTTGTAAAAGCAGTAGATCAGGGTATTCCTATGAATATTGCTGTTGTTGATGCCGGTGGAAATTTAAAAGCATTTATCCGTCAAGACGGTGCTTTCCTCGGAAGTATTGATGTTTCAACGAAAAAAGCAATCACTGCACGTCTTTTCAATATGTCAACTGAAGCTCTCGGTAAAGAATCTTTACCTGACAAATCTCTTTATGGCATTGAAATCACCAACGACGGCTTAGTTATTTTCGGCGGCGGCGAACTCATTATTCGTGATAATATGATTATCGGTGCTATCGGCGTAAGCGGCGGTACTGTCCAGGAAGACATGAACGTTGCAAAGGCCGGCGCAGCTGCGATTAAGTAATATCACACGCACTTCAATTTTTTATCCTTGCCGAAGGGAAACTTTCAGCAAGGATTTTTTATTTTTGCTTTGTTATAGAAAGAGGTTGATAATCAATCACCTATAAAACATATATTCCTGTTTTTCTGAAAGAAAAACAAGCAATGTGGGGGTATGGGGGAAATCATTTCCCCCATAAAAAGAAAATTTCATAATTATCTTTTGTAATTATAAAATCAACCTGATACTAAAACAAAGCATTTATTTAAAATGTTTCTTTACTCTCAGCTGAAATACCGTTATTATTCCAAAAAAATACGGCGTTTTTATGATGGATAATATACTGACTGTCCGCGAGCTCAATTTTAAATTAAACCAAATTCTGGAGGCTCGCTTTCCCTATATTTGGATAAAAGGAGAAGTAACCAATTTTGTGGCTGCTTCTTCCGGACATTTGTATTTTTCGCTGAAAGACGAACAGGATTTGCTCAACTGTGTCTGGTTTAAACGCAATCATCAGGATTTAGCCTTTGACCCGCTGACCGGTGAATGTTTTGAAAATGGCTGCAAACCAAGTCTTGCCAAAAGCCTGCATGACGGACAGGAAATTATTTGTGCAGGAAAATTAGCCATATACGGAACAAGAGGACAATACCAGCTGATTATTGAACATGCCATTGAAAGCGGCATTGGACAGCTTTATGAAGCCTTTGAAAAGCTCAAGCAAAAACTTTCGCGTGAAGGTTTATTTGATACAAAATATAAAAAAGCCATTCCTGCCAAAGTCCAAAATATTGCCCTGATAACAGCTCCAACCGGCGCTGTTATCCATGATTTTTTACGCATTGCCAAAACAAGGGGCATAAAAAGCTTTATTCACATTTTCCCAAGTTTAGTGCAGGGTGATGAAGCTCCGCAGGAATTGATTGCAGCCTTAGAAAAAGCGCAAACGCATATTTTCCCCAATACAAAAAAAGCTGACTGCATTGTGTTTATCCGCGGAGGCGGTTCTATTCAGGATTTGTGGGCATTCAATGATGAAGCCCTGGCAAGAGCCATTTTTGCCTGTGATATTCCCGTCGTAACGGGCATCGGACACGAACCTGATTATTCTATAGCTGATTATGTCAGCGATAAAAGCCTTGCCACACCAAGCCATGTCGCCCAATTTTTATGGAAAGACAGACATACGCTCATGCAGGAAATCGACGACGCTGAATACAGCCTGCAAAGATTTTTTCTTGCAAAATATAAATACCATGAGCGCGAACTCGCCTATCTTTACAGGCAATTAAAACTGTTGTCCCCGAAAAATGCATTAAACGAAAAATTCACTTATGTTACGATATTAACACGACATTTACAGCGAGCCATAAAAAAAATTTTTCAGGACAATTTAACAAAATTGCAATTAACAAGACAAAAAATAACGCGCCATGAGCCACAATTTAATTTTCTACAGGAAAAAATTCGACAATTAAATAAAGAAATTAAAATATATGCAAATACAGCAATTAAACAAAATGAAGAAAAGTTTTCCCTTCTTCAAGAAAAACTTCAGCAAAATTTTCTGGCTTATCTTACGCAAAAAGAGTTTGCACTGCAAAAAAATTCTTTGATTTTAGAAGGAAATAATCCCCGTAAGCCCCTTGAAAAGGGCTATTTATATGCAGAAATAATCGGCAAAAAAGGCTCTGTCGTCAAATCTGTCCGCGATGTTAAAGCGCACGATACTTTACAACTGCATATCATTGACGGTACAATACACGCAAATGTTGAAAAAATTATTCCGGTAAAAAAACAATAAGGAAAAACTATGGATACAGAACGCCCTATTATTGTTAAGGCTCCCGCTTCAAAATCCGTTTCACATCGCATGGTTATGGGAGCAAGTCTGGCGCATGGCGAATCTATTGTAGAAAATGTGCTTGAAAGTCAGGACCTTTACCAAACAATGGAAATACTCATTGGTGCCGGCGCGCACATTGAGAAATTAGAACAAGGCAAATATAAAATCATCGGCGCACAGCCCAAAGGTGGTGAAGACATGCAGCACGCTCTTAGCTGTGATGTGCATGAATCCGGTACAACCTGCCGTTTAATTACAGCCATTTTAGCTACAGGCACAGGATTTTTCCATATTCACGGGGTACAGCGCATGCACGAGCGCCCCATTGGCACACTCACCCAAACCCTTGAAAAAATCGGTGCGAAATTCCTCTTTGAAAAAGACGGCTACCCGCCATTTCTCTTGAAAGCCAACGGTCTCTCCGGCGGTGAAGTTACCATCAGTCTTGAAGAATCCAGTCAATTTCTATCCGGTCTGCTCATGGCTGCACCATTTTGTGACAAGCTTTTAACCATATACATTGGCGGAACCCACGTTGTTTCCTGGCCCTATGTGGGCTTGACCCTTGATGCCATGAAAAAAATGGGAGCGCAGTTCGATATTGCCATAAAAGACAACGCAAAAAGCACTGACGAAACTATAAAATGGAAACCCGTTGATTTTCGGAAAATCACAGAGATTATTCCCGGAGAAATACGCTTTAGAGTCCACCCTTTCCATAATAACGGCAGCTATAAAAGCGGCAGTTATAAAGTTGAGGGCGATTGGTCCGGTGCGTCCTATCTGCTTGCTGCGGGCGTTTTAGGGCAAAAACCTGTCACAGTTCTGGGGCTCAATAAAAACAGCCTGCAGGCAGACAAAGCACTGCTTGATATTCTTACCCAAATGGGCGCAAAAATTGAATTTGGGCAGGAAGGCGAAATTACAGCCTATCCCGGTGAATTAAAAGGCATTACTGTGGATATGGCAGACTGCCCTGACATTGTGCCTACTGTAGCGGCTGTTGCGGCGTTTGCTGAAGGCGAAACAAAAATTGCAAACATTGCTCATCTGCGTATCAAAGAATGTGACAGGCTCCATGCCATGGCTGTGGAACTTGGCAAAATTGGCATTGAAACAGTTGAATACACAGATTACCTTATTATTAAAGGAAATCCGGAACTGCAAAATCTTGAAAATGAAATACAGTTTTTGAGTTACAATGACCACAGAATTGTGATGAGCCTGAGCCTGCTCAATTTACGGGGAATTAAAACAGCTTTTGACAATCCATGGGCGATTACAAAATCATTCCCTGAATTTTTTGATATTTGGAAAAGCATATGCGTATTACAATAATTGGTTCTAACGGGAAAATGGGACATACTTTTTTCCAAAAATTTCAGGAAGCAGGACATATGCTGGCGGGCATTGACCTGCCTTTCAGCGATGAAGAACTTTTTGCCAGCGTCAAAGATGCAGAGCTTATTCTTTTTTGTATCCCTGCCAAAACAATGGAAGAAATGTGCAAAAAACTTGAGGGACACATTGCAAAATCCTGTATTTTAATGGACGTGACCAGCGTAAAAATCCTGCCTGTCAAAAGTATGGAAAAACACCATGCAGGACCGGTTATTGGCACGCACCCTCTTTTTGGTCCGCGCTCTTTGGATTATAAAAAAATCTGCCTGTGTTTAGGTTCCTATTTTACTGAAATGGACGAAGAAAAACAAAAAATCAAAGATGAAATTTTTGATCTTTTTGTGCAAATTGGCTGCGAACCATTTTATGCTTCTGCCGATATGCATGATAAAGCCATGGCTGCCCTGCAGGGATTGAATTTCGTTACTAATGTGGCATATTTTGCCATGACTGCCAATATGCCTGAATTAAAAGAGTTTTTGACGCCTTCATTTATGCGGCGTCTGGAAGCCGGCAAAGTCACCATTGTTGAAGACGGTGATCTTTTTACAGGAATTTTTGAAGCAAATCCTCACAGTCAGGACATTGTCCGCCAGTACCGTTCTTTTTTAAACGTGGCAGCAGGCGGTGATATGGATGTTTTGGTACATTTAGCCCAAAAATGGTTTACAAAATAATAACTAGGACATTTCCGATAAATCTTGCGACTTTTCTATGCAGGGGCAAAACTTTTTATAAAAAGTTTCTTCC
>CAOMFZ010000043.1 GCA_948482415.1 uncultured Mailhella sp. | reverse complement strand
CCCTTTACAAAACTTTTTAAAATAAATTTCCCCAAGAACAACAAGAAACGACATATTAAACAAACCCGTTATAGACGTTGTCTACAACGGGTTTGTTTTAGCATAATTTAAAATAGTTCTGAAAAATATATAAAAATAGCTTAAAAAGTTTTGAGAGAGGGTACAGGGAGAGAACTTTTACAGCCACCGAAGGCGACGAAGTCGTTTGCGTTAGCGAGTGAGCGAGCTTTACGCAAATGGACAGCAGAGATAAAGTTCTTTCCCTGTAAAGTTGAACGAATATCGGAAATGCTCTAAGCTACAATTTTGCAACAGGTAAATGATTAAAATCCTGCGGGTCATAGGGGGATTTATGTTCCTGTTTCATATGCCAGGCAGCATTGGTTATGCCCTCTGCACCAAATTTTATGGTCCGTTTTCCATAGCGTTTATTGATGGTATCAAGGGCATGCATAAGCTGCTCCGTTTCCTGTTCTTCTTTTTCACGGAGCAGGGAAAAAAAGTTTTTTTGTACTTTATTGGCAGGTAAAATGCCATAAAACATAATGCCTGCTTTCATATAAAAATACTGTTCTTTATAAATTTGCCGTAAAAGTTCTTTAACCAGGGGAAGCATTGTTTTGGTATCATTTAACGGATAGGGAAAACTTGTGTTTATGGTATTTCGATACGGGGTTTCGGCATGCGGGGACGTGCGGATATGGACGCACATGCCTGATGCGGCAAGATTTTTATGGCGCAGGCGTTCTGCTCCCCGTACTGTAAACGATGAAACAGCTTCCAAAAGTTCCTGAAAGCTTTGGATACGCTTTCCAAAGGAACGGGAACAGATAAGGCTTTTGGGCGTATCGGAAAATTCTATACCAATGCAGGAAACGCCGTGCAGTTCGCGCAAGGTTTTGAGTCCTTGTATGGTGAAATTTTTTTGTATCCATTCCTCTGGCGCATTTTTATAATCATAGGCAGTTTTTATGGAATATTTCATCAGTTTTTCGCTTTGTTTTCTGCCTATGCCCCAGATTTCCCGCACAGGGATTTCCTTTAAAATTTCATCAAAATTGTCCTGTTCAGGGTGCAGCATGTAAATGCCATTCCCTTTTTTTGCCAGATGATTAGCCAGTTTAGCCAGAGTTTTGCTTGGGGCAATGCCAATGGAACAGGTAATGCCCGTCCATTTTTGTATGCGTTCGCGCAAAAGCCCGGCAATTTCAAGGCTGTTTTGGGAAAGGGCACCTTCCAACTGACAAAATGCTTCGTCAATGGAATAGGGTTCGCAGGGGCAAATTTCGCCGGTGATTTGCATAACCCGTGCGGAAATATCCCCGTACAGGGCATAATTGGAAGAAAATACAGCAACATTGTGTGCTTTTAAAAAAGAACGGATTTTATATTCCGGTTCGCCCATGGGAATGCCCAGTTCCTTTGCTTTTTGAGAGCGAGCCACAATACAGCCGTCATTATTGGAAAGCACCACAATGGGCTTGCCTTTTAAATCAGGGCGAAATAATTCTTCGCAGGACGCATAAAAATTATTGCAGTCAACAAGAGCCCAGAGAGTATTGGGATTGATGATATTTTTATATTTTTCTGGAATTTCGGACATGTATTTTTTTTGTTTATTGGGATATTTTACTGGATTTTATGAATAGCGTAGGTTACCACGCCCCAAATATAGACATGTTCCTTATGGGTGATGTCAAATTCAGGATAATCAGGATTTTCAGGCGCCAGCACCACTTGGTGCGGACGGCGCAAAAGGCGTTTGACGGTGAGTTCTCCGTCAATGGCTGCAATGACGATTTTATTGTGACCGGCTTCAATGGAACGGTCAACAATGAGCAGGTCTCCGTCATAAATACCTGCGCCAAGCATGGATTCTCCATGTGCTTTCAAGAAAAATGTTGCACTTTTATTTCTGACTAAAAATTCATGCAAATTGATTTTTTTATCGATATAATCATCAGCTGGAGAGGGAAAGCCCGCTTGTACGCTGGCAAGATACAGAGGCAGACAATCTTTTTCTGTGGAAAAAGAAGTATCATTTGCCATGCCGATTAATTCTAATCTATGAGAAATTTTCATGTTTGTTTTATACAAAATCGAAAAAAAACGGTCAAGAAATAAAAGCTTGTCTGAACAGGCAAACAGACATGAAACAGCTTATTAATCAAGTCTTTCTTTGGTTTAATTGCTGGACTTTTTTTGAAAAATGTGTATACTGTTTCCGTTGTATCTAAGAATAAAAGTAACTGATTATAGTTTATTTTGTTAACATTTTGGAGAATAAGAATGGTTTATAATTTAAAACGAGCATTAATTTGCGGAGCTGCACTTTTAGCATTGACTGCCTGCGGCGATTCAAATAATCAACAATCAATGCAGCGTCCTGCCGCTTCTGTCGGGGTAGTCAGGGTAAAAGCCCGTCCTGTCATTTTATATAACGAAATGCCGGGACGTACCTTAGCTTTTGAAACAGCAGAAGTCCGCCCTGAAGTAACAGGCATTATCAGGCAGAGAGTCTATCAGGAAGGTTCCTATGTCAATAAAGGCGATGTGCTGTATCTGATTGACGATGAAGTGTACAAGGCAAGCTATGAAAGTGCAAAAGCAAGTCTTGCCAAGGCTGAAGCTTCTCTCAATGTCAACCACGTCAAAGAGCGCAGAATGAGCGAACTGCGGAAGAAAAATGCCATCAGCCAACAGGATTATGATGAAGTCAGAGCAGCATATTTACAGGCAGTTGCAGAAGTGCAGGCTGCTAAAGCTGCTGTGCAGACTGCAAAAATCAATCTTGACAGAACAGAAATTTCTGCCCCTCTCAGCGGTTTAATCAGTAAATCCAGTGTGTCTGTGGGAACACTTGTTTCCAATAACCAAATGGCAGCACTTACCACTATTTATCAAATCGACCCCATGAATGTTGATTTGACTGATTCCATTGAAAAATTGGTAAAATCCAAAAAAGTAAGTGATAAATCCCATGATGAAGCTTCTGCCCGTAATTTACAGAATTTAGATATTCCTGTGAAATTGCTGCTTGATGACGGCAGAGAATATTCTCGTCTTGGTAAACTGGAATTTGTGGACGTTGGTGTTGATGCAAGTACTTCTACTATTACGCTGCGTGCATCTTTTGCCAACCCTCAATACCACCTTATGCCCGGCATGTTTGTGCGTGCAAAAGTACAAATCGGAGTGGAAGCCAATGCTTTGTTAATCCCTCAAAAGGCTGTTCTTCGTGATAACCGCGGCAGAGCCTATGTTTTTGTGGCAGAAGGCTATGCTCATAATCAGGAAGTGAGTGAAGAAAATCCGGTTAAAGCAAAATCTGTGCGTAAGTTTATTACCCTGGGTGATACCTACGGGGAAAACTGGCTTGTGACAGAAGGCTTAAAAGACGGTGACAGCGTTATTTTGGAAGGTGTGCAGAAAGTAACAGAAGACGGCGATATCAATATTATCAAGGCAAGTGACGCCAATATTCCGCCTGATGCTGATTATTTAGCAGAAAATGCGCCAAAAACGAAAGCAGCAGATGACGCTGTCAATACTGCCGGTGATGAAGTAGCCGCTGTTCAGACCAATGAAACCCATGGAGGCAATGCATAATGGCACGGTTTTTTATTCACCGCCCTATTTTTGCATGGGTGCTTGCCATTATTACCATGCTTGCAGGGGGATTAGCATTATTTATGCTGCCTGTGGCGCAGTATCCTGAAGTTGCACCGCCTTCCATTCGTATTAGTGCAACGTACTTAGGAGCTTCCGCAAGTACCACAGAAGAAGCTGTGACACAAATTTTGGAACAAAATATCACCGGTGTTGATAATATGATTTATATGAAATCAACATCTGACTCTAACGGCATAGCAACTATTACGGTTTCTTTTTTACAGGGAACTGATTCTGATATTGCGCAGGTTCAAGTGCAGAATAAAATCCAGACTGCCATTAACTCCCTGCCTGAATCTGTTCAGCGTTTAGGCGTGAAAGTTGATAAAGGCAATTCCAATACGCTCATGGTTGTTGCTTTGACTTGTACTGACGGCACACTTGATTCTGTTGACCTTGCTGACTATATGGGGTCTTATATTAAAGACCAAATCAGCCGTTTGCCCGGTGTCGGCAGCGTACAAATTTTTGGTGACCAGTATGCGATGCGTATTTGGCTTGATCCGCAAAAACTGTATGATTACAATATGACGGCATCAGATGTTGTTGGCGCAATTTCAGCCCAAAATGCTCAGGTCACAGCCGGTCAATTAGGTTCACTTCCTGCGGAAAAAACGGCACAAATCAACGTTGTTATTAAAGGGCAGAACCTTTTGCAGACAGTGCAGGAATTTGAAGACATTCTCCTTCGTGTTGATGAAAGCGGACGAAGTGTATTTTTAAAAGACGTCGGCCGTGTTGAAGTGGGCAGTGCCAGCTATAACACGACTTCAGAAATTAGACTGCGCGGTTCCGGTGCAATGGGGATTTCTTTGGCTTCCGGTGCAAATGCTCTTGACGTAAAAGCCGCTGTCACAGAAAAATTGGATGAGCTTCGTGAATTTTTACCTGAAAATATGAAACTCATTATACCGTATGATACAACACCTCCAATCAGAGCTTCCGTAAGCAACGTTGTGCATACGCTGTTTGAAGCTATTGTTCTGGTTTTTCTTATTATGTATCTTTTCCTGCAAAATATTCGGGCAACCATTATTCCAACCATTGCTGTGCCGGTTGTTTTGCTGGGTACTTTTGCAATTTTGCTGACACTTGGTTTTTCCATCAATACCTTGAGTTTGTTCGCCATGGTTTTGGCGATTGGGCTTTTGGTTGACGACGCGATTGTTGTTGTTGAAAACGTGGAACGGCTCATGGCGACAGAAAAGTTGGGTCCTGTTGAAGCAGCGGAAAAATCCATGGATCAGGTTTCCGGCGCGCTTGTTGGTATTGTTGCTGTTTTGTGTGCCGTGTTTTTGCCCATGGCATTTTTGAAAGGTTCTACAGGGGTTATTTACCGCCAGTTTTCAGTTACCATTGTTACGGCAATGCTCATGTCCCTTGCTGTTGCGCTTATTTTGACACCTGCTCTTTGTGCGACAATTTTAAAGCAACATGGTCATGAGAAAAAAGTTGCCCGCTTTTTTGAATGGTTTAACGGAAAATTTGAACGATTTACTGCCTGGTATCATGAAAAAGTGATAAGTTTACTGCGTCAGGGCGGCAAAATGCTTATTGCCTATGCAATTATTATTGTTGCTCTTGTTGGTATGTATTTGAAACTGCCTACCAGCTTTTTGCCTGATGAAGATGCCGGTCTTTGCATGGGGATTGTTTCTCTTCCTCCTAACAGTACGCGTGCCCAAACAATGGCTGTTTTGGAAGATATTCAGCGTTATGCCATAGATGAAGAAGGCGTGCTTCTTGATAATGTCATTGCTGTTGCAGGTTTTGGTATGGGGCCGCAGGGGCAGAACGTCGGGGTTATTTTTGTTTCTTTGAAAGACTGGTCAGAACGTAAGGGAAAAGCTGATTCTGCCTTTGCCTTTGCAGACAGAATGAGAAAACGTTTTGCCAATGACATTCGCGGTTCCATTTATATTATGATTCCTCCGGCTATTATCGAACTGGGTACAAGCACCGGTTTCACGCTGGAATTGCAGGATAACGGCGGCTTGGGACATGAGCGGCTTATTGCAGCTCGAAATCAGCTGATGATGGCTGCATTCCAAAATCCAAAAATTGCCTATGTTCGCCCGACCGGTTTGGAAGACAGTGTGCAGTATGAAGTTTCTTTTGACTATCAAAAGGCGTCAAGCTTAGGGCTTTCTGTCAGTGAAATCAACAATAACCTTGCCATTATGCTGGGCGGTATGTATGTCAACGACTTTCTTGACAGAGGCCGTATCAAAAAGGTTTACGTCCAGGGCGACAGTCCTTTCCGTATGACGCCTGACGACCTTTTGAATTTGAGCTTTAGAAATAATCAGGGAAAAATGGTTCCTTTCTCTTCCATTGCCCATGTGGAATGGACGCAGGGTCCTGCAATGCTGGAACGCTATAATGGTATTTCCAGCGTTGAAATTCAAGGCGTGAGTGCTCCCGGCGTTACTTCCGGGGAAGCCATGAAAATTATGGAAGAAGAAGTGGCAAAGCTTGGACAGGGTTTTGGTCTCAGCTGGACAGGCATGAGCTATGAAGAAGAACAGGCAGGCAACCAGACAACTATCGTGCTTGCTATTTCAGCGCTGATTGTCTTCCTTGCTCTTGCAGCTTTATATGAAAGCTGGACTATTCCTTTTTCTGTTATTTTGATGATTCCTATTGGGGTACTTGGTGCTGTGCTTGGAACATTTATTTTGGATCTTTCCAACGATATCTATTTCCAGGTCGGGCTTCTTGCGACCATGGGGCTTTCGGCAAAGAACGCCATTATGGTTGTTGAATTTGCAAAAGACCTAATGGAAAAAGAAGGCAAGAGTTACCGCGCGGCAGCAGCAGAAGCCGCCAGACTTCGTCTGCGCCCAATTTTGATGACGTCCCTTGCATTTGGTCTTGGGGTTATTCCCCTGCTCCTTGCTTCCGGTGCAGGTGCAGCCAGCCAGCTTGCTGTAGGCGGTGCCGTATTCTTCGGTACGGTAACAGCAACATCGCTTGGTATTTTCTTTATTCCAACATTCTTTGCCGTTGTGGCAATCGCCGTTGGTTTATTCTTCAAGAAAATATCTGTTCGTGAGCTTTTCAGAGATTAATGTTAAATAAACAATAAAAATAAACTCCCTCTTTTGGTATAAAAAGGGGGAGTTTTTTTGTTTGTTAATTATTGAGCGTTTCCGAAAATAGCTGCAAATTTACAGGGAAAGAACTTTTATCTCTGCTGTCTTTATCTGTAACGCTCATAAATTCGCTAACAGCTAGAGCATTTCCAGAAATAATTGCAACAAATTTTGTAAGAAAATTTAAAAAGTTTTGTAAAGGGGTGCAGGGGAAGAAACTTTTTCAAAAGTTTTTCCCCTGCATAAAAAATCTCAAAATTATCGGAATTGCTTCTGATATTTTACCACGTTGTGGGAATACGGACTTTTTGTCCTGCTTTATTGGTAAAAAGAAGATAGCCGTTTTCTTTGGCAAATTCGTAAAGCTGTTTTGTCAGGCGTACATCCTGCGTACAGTATTCTGTGATTTTATCAAGTTCCCCTTGCTTCCACCATTCAAGAGCTTTTAGACCGTCTGCACTTTTTTGCAGATTAAAGGTAGAACTTGCTAAATTATCAAGGCTGACACGATAATTGAGGCGTTTTTTTATTTCATGGAGCATGTCAAGACTGGGCAAATCACGGAGATTATACGAACAAAAAGGCTGTAAAACCTTATAGTCAAAATTTAAGGTGTTAAATCCAATAATTAAATCAGCCTGTTTCATAAGCGTAAACATTTCATCAAGTCTGTCTTGGGTAAAGCTTTGGTATTCTTTTCCGTCAAATAAAACAGCAATGCTTACTCCCATTAAATGCGCGTTATGCCAGCCGCCTGCTTCGTCTGCACTGTGGCGTGTTTCCACATCTAAAACCATAATAGTTTGAAATTGTTCAGTATTAATTTTTGCAGGAGAAGAAAGGCTTTGCTCTTTAATTTGAGGTACAGGGGAAGTTTGGATTTGTTCCGATAATGGGGAAGTATTAATCAGGGTCTGCAAAAGAAGTTTGGCACCGTCCTTGTCGATTGGTCTGTTGCCGGAGCCGCACTTTGGGGAAATAACACAGGACGGGCAGCCCATCTCACAGGGGCAGCTTTCCAGACGCGAAAGCACAGTTTTGAGCAGAGTTTCCAGTTTTGTAAATGCTTCTTTGCAAAGTCCGGCACCACCCGCACTGCCGTCATAGATAAAGACAGCAGGGCTGTTCAGGGCAGGGAAAAAGGGTATGGAAATGCCGCCTATATCGTTTCTGTCCGCCATGACCACAAGGGGCATAAGCCCAATGGTAATATGTTCAAAGGCGTGGATTGAGCCCATAAAATGATAAAATTTATCTTCCAAAAGCTTAATGCAATAGTCCGGAATAATAAACCATAAGCCCTCTGTTTCAAAGGTTAATGGGGGATAGTCAAGGCTTTCAATGCTCAGAAGTTTGAGGGTGCTGTTTTGCCGTCTTTCATAACCCGTGAGATTTTCCGTAACTTTGAGTTTGCCAAAGCCCGCTTCAAAGCCGAAAACTTTGCAGGCTGCCAAAACTTCTAAAATCTCCGTGTTTTTATTGGTTCTTGCCCGAGTGTGCCAAAGGACATTGTCTTTATGGACATAAATAGTTTTTGTGGCAAAATCGAAGCTGTCCACAAGATACTGCTGTTTATTATGCAGATAAACGGCTCCCTCATGGGTTTCCATATAGGCTTGGCGCAAGTCCACAGTGCCAATAACTTGGCTTTTGCCGGTGAGGCTGACAAAAGCCTGCGTTTTTGGCGTTTCTATTTGGGGATTGCGTGTGCCTTGAGAAGCCGGCGCGCTTGTGATGTCTTGGCTTTCCTCCTGTGTATCAGAAAGGGTATTCAGCCAAAAATTTTGGGGATTAATGGCAATGCGTTCAATGATATTAAAGGTTGCACCGCTTCCGCGCAAGTCAATGTTTAAATGCGGGCGTTTGCGGGAGGCATAAAATTTTTCCCCTGCTTCGTCCTGCAGGAGCAATCCCTGCATGCAAAGTTCCTGTACTTGTTCCTGCACTGTTTTTTCTTGCAGCCAGGGCTCATTTTTTTCGAGCACAAGCTCGGCAGAAGCACATTCTAAATGCTTTTGCAGAATATAGGGATTTTCTGTATTGATAATGGCATTTTCAGGGGGGCGGTTAAAAAATTCTTCCGGATTTTGCATGAAATACTGGTCGAGAGCATCTTCGCCAGCCAAAAGAAAAATAGCTGATTCCTGACCTTTTCTGCCCACACGTCCGGAACGCTGCAATGTGGACATAATAGTTCCGGGATAGCCCACTAAAATGCATAAATCCAAATTGCCAATATCAATGCCCAATTCCAGAGCACTTGTGGAGACAATGCACCCAAGTGTGCCATTGCTCATTTTTTCTTCAATTTCGCGGCGTTCTTCAGGTAAAAAGCCTGCCCGATAGGCATTTATTTTATGGCGGTATTGATTATTTTTTTCTGTCGCCCAGAGACTGATAAGTTCCGTCATTTTTCGTGAGCGGCAATATACAATGGTGCGTAAATTGCGCTTGAGGGCTGATTTTATAAGCGAAATGGCATAGGCGGCAGGACTTTCTTCCGGATTGACGAGCAAAATATGTTTTTTCCCCTGAGGAGCTCCTGATTTTGTAATGAGTTCTGCCTGCTTTGAGCCTAAAAGTTTTTGGGCTAATTCTTCAGGATTGCCGATAGTCGCTGTGCAGAGAATACGTCTTGGCTTTGCCTGATAATGTTCACAAATTCTTTGTATTCTGCGAAAAATCTGTGCCATGTGCGAGCCAAAGACTCCGCGGTAGGTGTGGGCTTCATCAAGCACAATAAAGCGCAAATTGGCAAAAAATTCCCGCCAGCTGGCATGAGCGGGCATAATGCCAAGATTGAGCATATCGGGATTGGTAATCAGGATATTGGGAAGCTTTTTGCGGATTTTTTGGCGCTCATAGGGCGTACAGTCGCCGTCATATAAGGCAATGTCTGGCTTATGTTCCCAGTCTTTGATAAAATTCTGTAAAAAATTATATTGGTCGCGGGCAAGGGCTTTTAGGGGAAAAATATACAGGACATGTATGTGGGGATTTTGTAAAAATGCTTCTAAAACCGGAAGCGTATAAACCATGCTTTTGCCGCTGGCAGTGGGGGAAGTGAGCACAATATCCTTACCCTGCATAATGGCGTCAATGGCTTGTGCTTGGTGGTCGTAAAGCTTTTCAATATCGTATGCGCGCAAGGTTTTTGTCAGCTTGGGCGAAAATGCGCAGGGGCTGTAGTGCGGCTCTTTTTCATCAAAAATTTTATGGTAAACAACTTGCCTTTTCAGTTCCTGATGTTGATAAAAGGCATGCAGATAATCTTGGACTTGTGACATATTATTTTGCGGTATTTGCTTCTAAAAATTGTTTGGCGTTTTCAAGGGCAAGCTGATTGTGTTCTTTTTCTGCATGAGCAGAAAGGGAGAGCTGCTTTAAAAATACCGTGTACCAATGAATATGAATGGTTTCAGAAAATAAAAGTTCAAAGGAGGGGAGAAAACTTTGCTCAATAATAGTTTGATATTGTTTGCAAAGCTCTTCCTGCTTTTCCTGCAGAACCTCTTCAAGGGCAAGACGGATTTTTTTTGCCCATGCTTCAATTTTCTTTTGTTTTTTTTGTAAAATATTTTGTTTGTGCTTTTGTATATCCCCTTGAAAATGCAGGGTAATTGCGCCTATGCCTGTCAAGATAAGCCCGGAAATGCTGATGGGATCGCCTAAAAAGGCAAGGGCAATACTGCCCACTGTGAGCAGATTGAAAAAGGACGCTGAAAGCACAAAGCCGCTGCCTGCCCCAGCCAGAAAAAGGGAAAGCTGCTTCATTTTGAGATTGCCCTGAATGAGAATATTGTTGAGGGTCGTGCTTTCAATATTGGTATTTCCCATGGTATTGACGGAAAGGGATATTGTTTCCAGACATTCATGGGAGAGAGTGTGCATATCCTGATGAAAAATTTTGATTTTTTCTTCCCAAACTTGCAGCTGCTGTTCTTCGCTCCGGATAAAGTCTTGGACTATGTGCCGGGCAAGTTCTTTGGCAGTGACTTGGTCAAATTCTTTCCATTTTTCGTTTTTGGCAATGTCTTTTCCCAAAGTATCGGCAATTTCATGGGCTTTTAACTGGATTTGCTGAATGAATTTTTGTTCAAAAAGATTGAGGGCTTCTTCCTGCTGCTGTTTCCATGCAGCAATATCTTTTTCAACGCTTTTGGTCAGTTGTGTTGCCTGTGTACGATATTTTTCAAGGGCAATAATTAAAGATTGCTCATGTTTTTCCAAAAGCTGTAAGAAATTGGCAGAATAGCGCTGAGCAATTTTCTGCTCGTCTTTTGCCAGTTTATTTTGCAGAATTTGCAGAAAATTTTCTGCATTTTGGGTAATTTTTTGCTGATAGGCTGTAAGACTGTCGTTTTTTTGAATGGCTTTTTCAAGGAGCTGTAAAAATCTTTGCCAATTTTCGTTTTGCGTTTTGGAAAGATGTTTTTGCTGACAAAAATGTTCCATGAGTTCTTTAGCATTGAGGGGGCACAGCCCTAAAAAATCGATGTGCGGGTTTGTCTGCCTGATTTCTTCAAAAAGAAGTCTTGCCCGTTCAATACTGGTCCGGCTTTTTTCCTGTTTGTTAAGCCTGTCAATATTCGTGATAACGCCCATCAGGGCAATGGCGCGTCCTTTGGCGGTAATTTCGCGTAAAAAATTCAGTTCACTGGCGGAATCCGGCTTTCTTGCGTCTACCACAAAAATAAGGCAGTCAGCCTGCAAACTTTCTTTATGGCTCAAATAATCATGAAAAGTATTGACACAGTTGAAGCCCGGGGTATCACTGATATGAAAGCCCTGAGCGAGCAGAGCATGATTGAGCCCAATAAAAACTTTCGCAGCCTGTCGGGTAAATTTCCCGTTAATGTGCATATAATTGAAAAGTTCATGTTTCTTTATTTTGATTTTTTTACCAAAAGGAAAAGATGTGTTTATAGCTTCCGGCTGAAAAAGCCCTTGTTTTGCAGCGAGTTCCTTTTGGATAATAAAGTCTTTTTCTTCAAGAAATTCAACATAGAACTCTTCGGTTTTATGAAAATAAAATTCAATGGGAACAGCTGTCTGCGGGATTGATTCTTCTACAGAACTTATTTCTTGTTTGAGCAGGGCATTGATAAGGGAGCTCTTTCCTCTTTTTCCTTCTCCAGCAAGTACAATGTGGTATTCCTGCGTATTGAGCGTGCTGAGAAAATCGGAAAATTCCTGTTCCAGCTTTTTATCTGAAGAAATGACAGGATAAAAGGGAGCAAAAGAATTTTGTAAATTTTGCTGAAAATCGGATAAAGGGTGCGTGAGCTCTTTTGCGGAATTTGCTTTTAATGGAATGTGCTGCTTGATTTGTTTAGAAAAATCAGAAAATTGTTCCTTTGGAATGGCAAGAATTTTTTGCAGGGGATTTTTTGTATTATCAGCTGAATTGTTTTCTGTATTATCCTGTAATAGCAATAAAAGCTTTTGGTTTTCTAAACTTGTAAATAAGCCGCTTTGGGATAATTCCAGAAAAAGCGTTTGTTTTTCTTCTGTTGAAAACATTGTTTGCAGAGAAGACAATAATTTTTCATTTTGCGAAGTATTTTGTGTTGCTGTGAGACTAAAATGGAATTTTGCAATGGTATGGGCTTCGAGCTGAGATAAAATTTTTTCCAGAAGGGAAAACAAAAAATTATAGGTTTCAATAGGATTGTTTTGTTGGTTTTTATAGAGCAGGGCAAAAAAAAGGATGAGCACATTTTCTTTTTTATCGGGAGCAAGAGATAAAAAACGTTCAGAATGGGCAATTTCTTCTGAAAATGCGGGAAGTTTGGGGAATATATGTATTGCTTTGCTTTTCATGGAAAAAATATAGCAAAAAAAAAGCGTTTTGCCTATCACGGAAAAACACCTTTTTAATTTTTATTGATCTTCTATTAGAGCGGTTTTTTATGCAGGGGAAAAACTTTATCTCTGCTGTCTTTATCTGTAAAGCTCACAAGTTCGCTAACAGCTAAAGCGAAAAAGTTCTCTCCCTGTACCCTCTCTCAAAACTTTTTAATATAAAAGTGTATGAAAAATAAAAGTCGCAGAATTTATTGGAAACGCTCTAGAGTATTTCCGGAAATAGTTGCAATTTATTTTCTTGGGGGGAATTATTTCCCCCAAACCCCCTACACGCAAAACCGTTATAGA
>CAOMFZ010000042.1 GCA_948482415.1 uncultured Mailhella sp. | reverse complement strand
GCTCTTTTTCACTCATTTGCCCGTGCGCCATGGCAACACGCGCATTGGGTGCCAGTTCCTGCACATAGGCGGCAACTTTTTCCAGTCCGTTCACACGGTTATAAACCCAAAAAACCTGCCCTTCCCGTTCCAATTCACGCTCTATAATCTGACGCAGTACATTTTTATCTTTATCAATTAAATGCGTTGCCACGGGCTTGCGTTCCAAAGGCGCTGTTTCAATAACAGACAATTCCCGAATACCTGACATGGAAAGCTGCAGTGTCCGCGGGATAGGCGTTGCGGTCAAGGTCAGGGCATCCACATTTTTTTTCATTTGTTTCAGCCGTTCCTTATGACGAACCCCAAAACGCTGTTCTTCATCTAAAATCAGCAAGCCAAGATTGGGCAAAGCCACATCTTTAGATAAAAGTCTGTGCGTACCGATAAGAATATCCATTTGCCCTTTTGCCGCCCTATTCAAAACTTCTGCCTGTTTTGATTTTGTGACAAAACGGCTGAGCAAACCCACATTTATAGGAAAACCTGCCAATCTTGAGCGAAAAGTTTGATAATGCTGCTCCGCCAGCACCGTTGTGGGGCAAAGCATAGCCACCTGTCTGCCGTCACAGGCAGCCCGAAACGCAGCCCGCAAGGCAACTTCAGTCTTGCCAAAGCCCACGTCACCGCATACCAGCCTGTCCATGGGCTCCGGCTTTTCCATATCTGCCAGAACTTCAGAAATAGCCTTTGCCTGATCGGGCGTTTCTTCAAAACCGAATGTCGCTTCAAATTCTCTGTACAATTCACCCACAGGACTATAGCTAAAGCCCTTTGCCACCTTACGCCAGGCGTACATTTCCACCAAATCCTGAGCAATTTTTTCAATGGCTTTTTTGGCTTTATCCTTACTTGATGACCATGCCTGACTGCCCAGTCTGTCCAAAACAGGACTTATGCCCTCGGTGGCTTTGAAACGCTGAATAATGGAAAGTCTGTCCACAGGCATATACAATTTGGCATTGTCTGCGTATTCAAGGAGCAAATAATCATTTTCAATGCCCCCCACTGTCATGCGGTGCAGACCGCCAAAACGCCCAATGCCGTAATCTCTGTGGACAAGCAAATCCCCTGCCATGAGCTCATTATAAGAATCCAAGCCTTTGAAAGCCTGACTTGCCTGCCGTTTGCTCTGATTGGTCTTGGGCTGGAGCAGATCTTCAGGAATAATAAGCATATTTTCCCAAACAAGCTCCGTCCCGTGGTGGACAGCCGCAATAAGCGCGAAAATCCCTTTGCTTTTCACATCATAACGCAAATGGGGATATATGCCGTCCTGTTCAATGAGTTTTAAAAATTTCTGCCGCCCGCGTTCAGAGGAAAAAGTCAGCACAACCTGCTCTTTTTCCTTTGCATATTTGCGAAGCCCTGCCACAAGCTGCTGCCATGGACGCTCAAGAACTTCTTTGCCCTGAAAGAGTTCTTCAAAACTGAAAAACACTTTTTCAGTCAATTCCAAGCCCTGTGTATCAACACCAATACGCAGCGGATCTAAATAGCAGTGATTTTCTTTTGTCAGCAAGGAAAAAATATCAGACGAATTTCGCAAGGATAAATAATCAGCCTGATCGAATCCGGCGTCTTTTCTGTCCTCTTCCAAGGCATCCTGCCACCAGCTTGCGGCTTCTTCCAAACATTCTTTTAAATCAGCTTTACCGGGCAAAAACCACTGACAATTTTCAGGCAGCCATTCCTCAATACCGGTGGCATGCTCATAAATATTGCCAGGAAGCAAACGCAAATCTCCCTGCTCCACAGCATGCATAATGCTTGCCTGCCGAAATTCCGAAAGCTTGCCCTGCTGAAATAAATTTGCCAGCCGTCTGTGGATTTTTGTGCGAGCCTGTTCATCTTGAAGAATGGCAAGCACAGGAATAATGCATATTTCTTTTGTCTGCCCTACAGAACGCTGTGTTGAGGGGTCAAAGAACCGCATTTCATCAATAGTATCCCCAAAAAAATCAAGACGGATAGGCTTATCATAGCCTGCCGGAAAAATATCCACAATATCCCCGCGCCGTGCCACATCACCGGCGCGTGAAGCCATGGATTCCCGCTGATAGCCCCAATCCACAAGCTGTTCAATCAAAAGTTCCGGCGCCATATCATCATGGACTTTCAAAAATAATTCATGCTGACTGAAAAAATCTTTTTCCGGCAAATACGGAATAAGCATGTCCACCGTCATAATCAGGGCTTTTGCATGCCCCTGTCCCATGGCATACAGGGCGGATAAGCGGTCAGCCCAGCCTTCGCGCGTAAGGGAACGGCGATTAAAAGGATTAATACTCACAAAGGGGGTTTCAAAAAATAAAGGAATATTTTTTTCCTGCAATTTGCCTTTTTCTTTGCCCACGGAAATTTCAGCAATAAATAAAGACAGAAAGGACTTTAACGTCACTAATTCATCTCTGTTTTTGACAACAGCAGCCGTATATTTATTTTCAGAGGCAGCCTGCGCCATGAGCTTGGCAAGGCTTGCAAAACCGCTTCGATAAATGTTTTGTTCTTTCTTTTCAAATATGTTCTGTATTATTTGCGCTGACCTGTTCATGCATAACTCCGGGCAGGAAATATATAACAATAAGTTCTTATAATTTCAAGCAATTTTATACAGCTTTTTTCGTCTTTTTTGCTCTCGGCAATCAGGAAAATTTATTTACAAAATAACAAGACTATGATACCCAGAAAAGAGGACTTATAAAAAAAGGATTGTCTATGTTAGAAACACCATTACACGATTGGCATGTTGCCCATAAAGCCAAAATGGCGCCTTTTGCGGGCTGGGATATGCCTATACAATATGAAGACGGCATTTTAGCCGAACACGCGCACACCAGAAATTCTGCGTCTGTCTTTGACATTTGCCACATGGCACAATTTATTGTCAAAGGAGATAATGCTGCGGAACTTCTCAAAAAAGCAGTCAGCCATAACCTCGACACCTTGGCTGTCGGCAAATGCCGCTATGGTTTTTTGCTTACCGAAGAGGGTACGGTTATTGACGATTTAATTGTGTATCATCTGGCAGAAAACCATTATTTTCTGGTGGTAAATGCAGGCTGTGCCGATAAGGATTTTGAAACGCTCACAAAACGCCTCGGCAAAGAAAATATTGAAAATATTTCTCCAAAATCAGGCAAAATTGACTTGCAGGGACCCAAATCTCTGGAAGTTTTAGAAGATCTTACCAAACAAAATTTCCATGATTTGAAATATTTCTCCTTTACACATGTTGAGTACAAAGACCATAAAATTCTTGTCAGCCGTACCGGCTATACCGGTGAACTTGGTTATGAACTCTACTGCCCGAGAGAAGCTGTGCTGACACTTTGGGAAGACTTGCTTGCCCATGAACTTGTCAAACCGGCAGGACTTGGCGCCCGCGATACCCTGCGTCTTGAATGCGGACTTGCTCTTTACGGTCACGAACTCAATGAAGAGCATACGGTTGCTGAATCAAATCTTGCAGGCATGCTCACTTCCGAAGCTGACTATGTGGGCAAAGCAGGGGCTAAAGAAGTAAAACATGATTTGCTTGTACCGCTCAAATTAGAAGGCCGCCGCACAGTTCGCAACGGTGACCTGGTCATCAAAGAAGCCGGCAGTGATGAAGTGATTGGCAAAGTTGCCAGCGGCTCTTTTGCTCCTTCCCTTGGCTATGCCATTGCCTTTGCCTTTGTGAAAAAAGAATTTGCCGACAAGGAAAGCTTTGTACTCAAAGCCGGCAGAAATGAACTTACTGCACAAAAAACAACTGCTCCTTTCTTCACGAACGGAACAGCAAGAATAAAACTATCATAAGAGGAAAATTATTATGAATAATCCTGAAAATCTTTTATACGCAGAAAGCCATGAATGGTTAAAAGTTGGAGGAAAAGAAGGTGTTATCGGCATTACCGATTTTGCACAAGACTCCCTTGGCGACATTACCTTTATTGACCTTCCGCAAGTTGGCGACAGCTTCACTAAAGGTCAGGAAATGGGCACTGTTGAATCAGTAAAAGCTGCCAGTGACATTTATATGCCCTGCGACTGCAAAGTTATTGCTGTCAACGATAAAGCCATTGACAATCCTGAAATCGTCAATAAAGACCCTTACGGTGAAGGCTGGCTTATTCGTGTTGAAATCACCGGTACAGCCGACGGGCTTTTGAATGCACAAGATTATGCTGGTAAATGCGTACACTAAATAGAAGAACTTCTCCTTTTGGGGAAGTTTTTTAATTTCAAAAAAGGATAGAATATGCCTTATATTCCTCATACCCCCGAAGAACTGCAGGAAATGCTGAACGTCATCGGCGTCACCAGCCTTGACGATTTATTTGCAGATATTCAAGCTGATATGCGTCCAAAATCCTTCAATATTCCGGAAGGAAAAAGCGAATCAGAACTCACTGCCTATTTTGAAGAAATGGCAGGTAAAAATAAAACGGATTTCATCAATTTCCTTGGTGCGGGATATTACGACCATTATATCCCCAAAGCTGTGGACGCTCTCGCTCAGCGCGGTGAATTTTTGACTTCCTATACCCCTTATCAGCCGGAAGTAAGTCAGGGCACTTTACAGTCTATTTTTGAATACCAGACTGCTGTCTGCCGTTTGCTGGATATGGATTGTGCCAATGCTTCTTTATTTGATATTGGACACTCCCTTTTTGAAGCCGGCATGATGGCAGCCCGCCACACCCGCAAACATATTTGGGTTGTGGACGAAGCCATTAACCCCATTTGGCGGAAAATGCTTGCAACCTACAGTGCAAACCAAAATGTGCAGATTGTGACGGTGCCTCACAACAACGGTATTTCTGATAAAAATGCGCTCATAAAAGCCATTGATGATAACACTGCCGCCGTCATGGTGCAAAACCCCAACTTCTTTGGTGCCATTGACGATTACACGGAAATTTTTGCAAAAGCCAAAGAACATAAAGCCCTTGGCGTTATTTCTGTTTACCCTGTTATGCAGGCAGTTCTCAAAACTCCCGGAGAAATGGGCGCTGACATTGCCGTGGCTGAAGGTCAAAGCCTTGGCTTGCCGCTTTCCTTCGGCGGCCCTTACCTTGGCATGATGGCTTGCAGAAAAGAACTTGTGCGCCAAATGCCCGGACGTATTGTGGGCAAGACCAATGACCTTAACGGCAAAGAAGGCTTTGTGCTCACTTTGCAGGCTCGTGAACAGCATATCCGCCGAGCAAAAGCCACCTCCAATATTTGTTCCAACCAGGGTTTATGCGCGCTGAGAAGCATTATCCACATGGCTCTTTTAGGACCTGAAGGTCTCAAAAGAACAGCTGAAACATCCATGTATCTTGCCCGTGTTTTAGCAGATAAATTGGCAAAACTCCCCAATGTAAGCCTTTTAAATTCAGCACCATACGGCAATGAATTTGCAGTAAAACTTTCTCAAAATGCTGAAAAAATCGTCAGTGTCATGGCAAAACAAGGATTTTTATGCGGTTTCCCTGTCGGACAATATTATCAAGGCATGGAAAATGTGCTTCTGCTCAGCTGTACGGAAAAAAATACAGAAGAACAAATTGATAAGCTTGTGACCACTCTTGGAGGTCTTTTATGAGAACATTATTTGATAAATCCGTAAAAGGTCGTATGGCTGTTGTTCCTGCTATGCCTAAAAAACATGCAGAAGACATGCTTCCTCACAATTTGCTCCGCGCAAAGCCTGCCAAATTGCCGGAACTTTCTGAACTTGATGTTGTCCGCCATTTCACTCAAAATTCTCATAAAAACTTTTCTGTTGACGGCAATTTCTATCCTCTTGGTTCCTGCACCATGAAATATAACGCAAAAGTTATTGAACATGTGGCAGGTCTCGCCGGTTTCAGCAAACTGCACCCTCTCATTGCCCAATTAAATCACGGCGAACAATATACCCAGGGTGCTTTGCAGGCTGTGTATGAAATTGAACAATATCTTTGTGAAATCAACGGTATGAAAGCCTTTACCATGCAGCCCATGTCCGGTGCCAATGGAGAATTTACAGGCGTAATGCTCATTGCCGCCTACCACAAAGACAAAGGCAATAAAAAAACAAAAATCGTTGTACCTGACTCTGCCCACGGTACAAACCCCGCTTCAGCCATGATGGCAGGCTATGAAATTGTCAATATTCCTTCTAAAGACGGTATGATTGACCCTGACGTTCTTGAAGCAGCCCTGACTGATGACGTTGCTGCGCTCATGATGACCTGCCCCAACACTTTGGGACTTTTTGAACGGCACTTGCCTAAGATTGTTGAAAAGCTCCGCAAAATCGATGCGCTCCTCTATTACGACGGAGCAAACCTCAATGCGATTATGGGTAAAATGCGCGTGGGCGATGTGGGCTTTGATGTTGTGCATTTGAACCTGCATAAAACCATGGGAACGCCTCATGGCGGCGGCGGTCCCGGTTCCGGTGCCGTAGGTGTCAGCGAACGCCTTGAACCGTATCTGCCTGTTGGGCGCGTTGTCAAAAATAGTGACGGAACATTCAAACTCAATTTCGATTATCCAAAAACCATTGGCTATATTGCTCCGTTTTTAGGCAACTTTGCGGTCTATGTAAAAGCACTTGCCTATATCATGCGTCTTGGAAAGGCAGGCATTCCCCGTGCTGCGGAATATGCTGTGCTCAATGCAAACTATCTGCGCAAAAAAATGGATTCATTCCTCAATGTTCCTTTTGACCGCATTTGCATGCATGAATTTGTTTCTTCTCCTCCGGAAGGAATGAAAGCCCTTGATCTTGCAAAGGCTCTGCTTGAAAACGGTATTCACGCACCAACCATTTATTTCCCGCTTATTGTGCATGAATGTTTGATGTTTGAACCTACAGAAACGGAAAACAAAGATACACTTGATGAACTTGTAAAACTTATGCAGGAATTTGTGGAAAAAGGAAAACAAGATCCGGAATTCTTACAGCAAATGCCGCTGACAACACCGTTGCGCCGTCTTGATGAAACCTATGCCGCAAGACAAATGATCTTGAAGCAGGAAGAAGAATAATCACAAAATCCCTCTTAAAACAAATGAACTGCACCCCATTTATTGGACAAACCAAACCAATAAATGGGGATTTTTTGATTTATCTAGAGCAGTTCATGCCATCCCCATGCGTCTCACAGCACTTGCCAAAAAATAAAAAAATAGTTATAAAAAAAAAAGAGGGCAAAATGGACGAAAAAATTTATGTAACAAAATCCTTTCTTCCTGATAAATCAAAATATTTTTCCTATCTGGAAAATATTTTTGATAATAATTTGCCTTTAACAAACAATGCCAATCTTGTTACACAACTTGAGCATACATTAATAAATTTTCTTCATGTTCCCAATTTGCTGTATGTTACCAATGGAACGATAGCTATTCAATTGGCAATTAATGCCCTTGGGCTTGAAAATTGTGAAATTATTACAACTCCTTTCACCTATGTTGCCACAATCAACAGTATTCTTTGGGAAAAATGCACGCCTGTTTTTGTGGACATTGAACCCAATACTTTTACCATTGATGCAGATAAAATTGAAGAAAAAATCACCCCAAAAACAAAAGCAATCATTGCTGTCCATGTTTTTGGCTTTGCCTGTGATATTGAAAAAATACAAGCTATTGCAGAAAAATATAATTTGAAAGTCATTTATGACGGAGCGCATGCCTTTGCGTCAAAATATAATGAAAAAAGTCTGTTATCCTTTGGGGATATTACCACCTGCTCCTTTCATGCAACCAAGCTTTTTCATACTGTTGAGGGCGGTGCCATTATCACGAATTCAAAAGAATTGTATGATAAATGCAGACTGTTAAGACAATTTGGGCATGTCAATGATACTTATTACTGCGTTGGAATCAATGCAAAACAATCAGAATTTCATGCTGCCATGGGGCTTTGCAATATAGAATATCTCCCTGAAATAATAACAAAAAGAAGGGATATTACCAAACTCTATAAAGCAGAACTTCAAAATATTGTTGAAATCCCCAAAGAGCCGGAAAAGTTACGCCACAACCATGGTTATTTTCCTGTTTTATTTAAAAATGAAACAGAATTACTCCATATTTTTAAAGTTCTTGCCAAAGAAAATATTTTCCCGCGCAGATATTTTTATCCAAGTTTAAATACACTGCCTTTCCTTGCGTATCAGTCTTGCCCCATTTCGGAAAATATTGCGTCCAGAATAGCCTGCCTGCCTCTCTATCCGCAGCTTGCTCATGAAGATGTCTATCGTATTTGTGCTCTTATCAAAAAAGAATTAGCTTCTTAATTTTTCAAACATTTTTATATAAATTTTCATTCCAATTTTTGACTTTTTTTTCGCACAGCCAAAATAAAAATTTTCGTTCTTTTGGTAAAATAATACCGCTTTTACAAGAGGATAAAGAGAATTATAATTTTTCTGGACATTTTTATTGTATCTATGCTATATAATTCCTGAAAATTTTATTAACTGCTTATCAAACTTTGAAATATCAGGAGTAAAAAATGCAGTTTTCACCAGCTACCCTCAAAATGCTTGTTATCCTTTGTTTTACTATTTGGGGCGGTGCCATGATTGGCATGAAATACGCTTTTGAATCCTTTTCTGTTTTCCATGTTGTTTTTGCGCGTGTAGCATTTGCAGGCGTATTTTATTTGATATTGTTTGGAAAATGGAAAAATCTCCCCTATCAAAAAGGCGACTGGAAATACCTTGCTGCCATGGTTGCTTTTGAACCCTGCTTATTTTTCTTGTTTGAAACATTTTCCATGAAATATACTACTGCTTCACAAGGCGGGGTTATTGCAGCCTGTTTTCCCTTGTGCGCGTCATTGGCAGGCTGGATTTTCCTCAAAGAAAAATTAAGCTCCCGTACTATTATCGCCATATTTCTAGCTGTTATCGGGGTAGCAATTTCATCTTATTTTGCCCCCGGAGATGAAAGAGCTTCCAATCCGCTCCTCGGCAATTTACTTATGCTTGGCGCAGTGTTATCCACAACCGGCTATGCAATTTGCGCCCGTATTATTTCAAAACGCTATTCTTTTTTGGCTATTTCTGCCATACAGGCACTGGGCGGCACTCTTGTTTTCTTCCCTCTTTTATTCTTTGCGCCTGTTCCCACACAAATCACCATGTCCGCTTTAGCAGGGCTTCTTTATGTTGCTGTTGGGGTTGGCATTATTGCGTATTTTCTCTTTAACTTGTCTATTTCTTTTATGCCGGCAGGTATCGTTGCCCTGTACGGCAACCTTATCCCTGTTTTCACCCTCTTATTTGCCTATATTCTTTTGGGTGAAAAACTCAATGTTCTGCAAGTAAGCGGTATTTGTATCGCATTAACAGGTATTATTATTTCATCCATAAGCAAAAAATAGTACTCTCTTTTGCCGAAATTTTTAAACAGGGATTTTATTATCCCTGCTTCTTTTCACACCAATCTTCCGGCTTGATGACTTTTACCTTATCTCCCCAGGTATATAAATGCCAGTCCATTTCAAGACGTCCGCCGGCAAAAAATTTCACCGTTACAGAACCGTCTGCATTTTCCTGCACAGTTTGTTTTGGGTGAAATTCGTAACGCTTTACTTCTTCGGCAACAGACTTATCAAAGAGCCATTCCACCTCAAAAGGCTCTTCCTGAAAAACTCCAAAAGATTTTTCAGAAAGGGATTTTAAACTGAAAGACTCGTCAATTTCATAGATTTCGTCAAGAATTTCAAGGGAAAGAATATTGCTCAAAATAAAATAATGCTCTTTGTTTCCCCCATAGCCGTCACTGTGCTTTGCCACCAAATAATGATTTCGCTCTCCGTATAAAATTCCATAGGGCAAAAGCTGAAATGTGCGGATTTTCCCTGATGATTTATTTTTATAGGAAACTTTAATTTGCCGAAAGCTCAAAATTGCCTGACGAATTTTTTGGACAATTTCCTTTGCTACAATAATTTTTGGTCCGACTCTGTGCGCAAAACCTTCCGCTTCCAATAACACTTCAGCATCAGTATCAATATGCTGATAGGTTTTATCCACAATATTGGCGCGTATTTTTTCAAGAATTTTTTGCAGCAGGGCTGAATTTTCATTCATACTATTCGCTTGCAAATAGGAAATGGCTTTTTCAAAAGCAACAAGCTCTTCAGCTGAAAACTGGATAAAATCTTTCAGCGTTCCCTGCGGAATATACCAGCGTTTAATATTATTTTCCGCCACACGCACCCTGGTTTGAGGAAATTTATCTAAAATAAGATCGCGCATGCGCTCTGCTGTTCGGCGGGCAACGTGAAATCTCTCCATAATATCCTGCAAAGAAACGCCCTCGCGGTTGGACTGCATCCAAATTGCCAAATCCAGAATATCATACATTTTGTCATACGCCATACTGCACCTCAAATACTCACACTATTCAAAAGATACGCGAAAAATACAGAGAGGACAAGAAACAAATTTTCCCTTGTTTCGCCTTGTTTTACTTGACGAAAGGCACAATTTTGCATACAGTAAATAAAAATAATTTATATAATATTTTCATAGACTTATCATATTTATAAGCCAAAAGGAGTTTATATGGAATTTTATCGTGGAAGACGTCTTCGCAACAGCGCGGCGCTTCGTGATTTAATGGCAGAAACACAAATTACAGCCAATGATTTAATTATGCCTTATTTTGTTGTTGAAACTGATGACGAAAATTTCAAAAGCCCTATTGCTTCCATGCCCGGACAATATCAATTTTCATTGAAACAACTCAGCCTTACAGTAGAAAAAGCTGTCAAAAACGGCTTAAAAGCAGTGCTTCTTTTTGGTATTCCCAAAACAAAAGACCCTATTGCGTCAGAAGCCTACAATAACAACGGCATTGTGCAGCAAGCTGTGCGCATGCTCAAAAAGAATTTCCCGGAACTTATTGTTATTACTGATGTTTGCCTTTGCGAATACACTTCCCACGGTCATTGCGGACTATTGCAGGAAGGTGATAAACAAGGACAGGTTCTCAATGACAGTACCCTTATTTTATTAGCCAAAACAGCCCTTTCTCATGTAAAAGCAGGCGCAGATATTGTTGCTCCGTCTGATATGATGGACGGAAGAATTTTAGCTATCCGCAAAGCTCTTGATGAAGAAGGCTATCAACAAACCCCCATCATGTCCTATGCTGTAAAATATGCTTCTGCGTATTATGGACCATTCAGAGACGCGGCTGAATCTGCTCCAAAATTCGGTGACAGACGCACCTATCAAATGGATTTCAGAAATATGAGTGAAGCTATGCGCGAAATTTCCGCTGACATTGATGAAGGCGCTGATATTTTCATTATCAAACCTGCCGGTGCCTATCAGGACATTATCCGCATGGTTTATGACCGTACAGACGTTCCTCTTGCTGCTTATCAGGTAAGTGGCGAATATTCCTTGATTAAAGCCGCAGGCATTAATGGCTGGATCAATGAAGAAGCCATTATTATGGAATCCTTAATCGGTATGAAACGCGCAGGCGCAAAACTTATTATTACTTATTTTGCAGAAGAACTTCTTGAAAAAGGGCTTGTAAAATAAACAAGATTAACAACAAATTCAAGGATTATAAAAACTTTTATGGATAAACCACATTGCACTGAACTTGTGCCTGATATGCATGACTTAAAAGAAAAATGCCCGCATGGTCACCCCGCAGGACACGGAGCCCAACATCATGGCGCACAGGCAGGACATCCTCATGCAAATCGTTTTTTAGAGGACGGCGTTACGCCAAAATGCCGCCTTATTGCCTGGGAAGTGACCCGTTCCTGCAACCTTGCCTGCAAACACTGCCGTGCCGAAGCACACCCAGAACCTTACGAAGGAGAACTCTCCACTGCCGAAGCAAAAAAACTCATCGACAGTTTCAAAGAAGTGGGCGACCCTATCATTATTTTCACTGGCGGTGACCCTATGATACGCCCTGATGTGTATGAGCTTGCCGCCTATGCAAGAGAAAAGGGGCTGCGCTGTGTCATGAGCCCCAATGGAACACTGATTAACGAAAAAAATGTTCTGCAAATCAAGGAAGCAGGCTTTGCCCGCTGTTCCATTTCCATTGACGGACACGATGCTAAAAGCCATGATGCATTTCGCGGTGTTCAGGGTGCTTTTGACGCTTCCATGCGCGGTATTGAACTTTTAAAACAACATGGCATTGAATTTCAAATCAATACCACTGTCACCAAAACCAATCTTCATACTTTCAAGCAGATTTTTGAACTCTGCGAGCGCATTGGCGCTGCTGCATGGCATATTTTCCTGCTGGTGCCCATGGGCAGAGCGGCAAGCTTAAGTTCCGAAGTGATTACCGCAGAAGAATATGAAGAGGTTTTACACTGGTTTTATGATTTTAGAAAAACCACGTCCATGCATTTAAAAGCTACCTGCGCGCCTCATTATTACCGTATTATGCGCCAAAAAGCAGCCGAAGAAAACTTGCCTGTCAACTTTGAAAACTTTGGCATGGACGCCATGACACGAGGCTGTCTCGGCGGAACAGGTTTCTGTTTCATCAGCCACACAGGACAAGTGCAGCCCTGCGGCTATTTGGAACTTGACTGCGGGAATATCCGTGATACTTATTTTCCTGAAATCTGGAAAAATACGCCATGGTTTAAAAAATTCAGAAACCAGGAAGAATACGAAGGCAAATGCGGTGTCTGCGAATATCATAAAGTATGCGGCGGCTGCCGTGCAAGAGCCTATTCCATGGATAATAACCCCATGGCACAGGAACCGCTTTGCACTTATATCCCTAAGAAAAAAGCATAACTTTATTAAATTGATTGCTTTTGCAGGGAGAGAACTTTAGCTCTGCTGTCCAGTTCTGTAAGGCTCATTCTTCGCCTAACAGAACCGACTTCGTCGCCATTCCGGTGGCATCTCTGCTGTCCATTTGCGTAAAGCTCGCTCACTCGCTAACGCAAACGACTTCG
>CAOMFZ010000041.1 GCA_948482415.1 uncultured Mailhella sp. | reverse complement strand
GTATTTCCTGAAATAACTACAAATAAATTTTACAATAAAGCTTAAAAATTTTTGTAAAGGGGTGCAGGGGGAAAACTTTTTATAAAAAGTTTTCCCCCTGCATAAATTTCTCAAGATTTAACGAACATGCTTTAACGTTTAATATTCTTTTGTCTTGCTCTTGCAATGGCTAAATCGTTTTCTTCCGTATCATGGGTAATGACGGAGCCGGCGCCTACAAGAGTATTTTTTGCAATTTTGACAGGCGCAACAAAGGCACAGTTGGAGCCGAGAAACGCATTGTCTTCAATCACTGTCTGATGTTTCTTTTTCCCGTCATAATTACAGGTAATGCAGCCGGCACCCACATTAACTCCGGCGCCTACAAGGCTGTCCCCAATATAGGAAAGATGATTGACCTTTGAGCCATTGCCCACAAAGCTTTTTTTGATTTCCACAAAATTGCCCAAATGGACGTCATCGGCAAGTTTTGCTTCCGGGCGCAGGCGGGCATACGGTCCAAGTTTTGCGTTATTGCCCACAAGGGCATTTTCAAAATGGCAGAAACTCTGCACCGCGCAATTTTCGCCGATAATTGTATTTTTAATCACGCAATGGGACTGTATGGTGGTAAAGCTTTGGATTTCACTTTTTCCGTAAACTTCGCAGGGTCCAAAAATTTCAACGCCTTTTTGAATGGCAGCAAAAGGACTGATGCGAATACTTTGGGGTTTATGCAGAATAACACCGTTTTGCATGAGACGGGTATTAATTTCCTGCTGTAAAATTTCTTCTGCCTGATTTAATTCTACAGGGTTATTGACGCCCAGCAGTGCTTTTGCATTTTCAAAGCAAAATGCTTCCACGGGGATATTTTCTTTTTTGGCAAGGCTGATAATATCAGTTAAATAATATTCCCTGCTGGCATTGGCACTGGAAAGTTTTGGCAAAAATTCCAGCAATAACTTTGCATTGACAAGATAAATACCGGAATTAACCTCAAAAATTTCACTTTCCGGATAGGCAAGACGAAAATCTTTGGCTTCAATAATTTGTGCTACAGTACCGGTGTTTTCGGCATGTTTTTTGACTGGAGCATGCTGAACATTTTTCAGAAAATCTTCCCGCATGACACGTCCGTAGTTTTGCCCGTTATCCAATAAAAGGCTGATGAAACCCAGCGGATAATCCTTTGCCTTGTCTATAAATTCCTGGAGTAAATCTTTTTTGATAAGCGGAACATCGGCATTTAAAATAAGAATTTTTGTATTCTCAAGGTCAATGCAGTCTTTGATTTTTTCCATGGCGCAGAGCACAGCATGGCCTGTACCTAACTGCTCTGTTTGCAGGATACAGTTTTTGCCTGCTTCTTCACCAAATTCTTTTTCTAAATGCTTTTGCACTAATTCTGCCTTATGCCCAATCACTGTCCAGATAGAAGAACTGATTGCAGATGCTGTCTGATAAACATGGGAAAGCATGGCTTCACCTAAAACGGTTTGCAAAGCTTTTGGAAGTGCTGACGGCATTCTGGTGCCTTTTCCTGCTGAAAGAATAAGTGTACAAATTTGCATAGATTTTCCTTTTTTTATGGACGAGCTAACCAAACAAAGAAAACTCCAAGAAGGAGCAGAAAATAACCGTAATATCTTAATTGGTCAGGATCAATATTTGCTAATTGAAACAAAAAGTCCCGCATTTTTTCAGGGCTGACAAGCCAGGGCAATGCTTCCAAAAAACAGGCAAAACCAAGACCTGTCAGCAGATATTTGAAAAAATCATTCATTACTGCAGCTCATATCCCCGTTTTAAAATGGCTAAAACATCATCTGTAGAAAGAGTCAGGACAAAAGTTCCCGCCCGTTCCGGGGTAAACATTTCGTTAATTTTGCTTTGCGCTTCTTCCAGAGAACAATGTTTGCGGATGAGGATATACGGTTTATAGCGGGTCAAAAATTCGTGCATTCTGTTGATAAAATCCTGGTCTAAAGGCATCATGAATGCATTTTTTTCAATGATTAACTCCATGATGGGCAGTAAAAATGCGGAGCAGGCGAGCCCATGCGGAGCCCCGTAATGCAGGGTGAGGGGATAGGAAATAGAGTGAGAAATGGAGCTGTGGCTTTGGCTGATGGCAATGCCTGCTTCCATGGCAGCTTCCTGCAAATAATAGCGGTTTTTCATGTCATAGGGTTCATGCTCAATGTAATGCAGGGAATTCATGACAATTTCCAAGGCTCTTTTTGCATAGAAAAGGCTGAGGGGGGTTGCATGTTTATTCCAAAGGGTTTCGAGGGCATGAGAAAACGTATCCAAAGCGCTGTAAACCGTTTGTTTCCAAGGCAGAGTCTTGGTAAAATAAGGGTCAAGCAGAGCGAGTTTTGCATAACAGGCACGCGCGGACAATGAACATTTTTTCATTCTTTGTCTGTCCCAGATTGTGGCAAAGCTGGTTACTTCTGAGCCTGTGCCCGCTGTGGTTGGAATGGCAATAAGCGGGATAGCTTTGGCAGGTAAGGGGGCTTTATTGCGCAGCCATGCTTCCAATGGTTTTTCATGCTCTGTCTGCATGAATGCACAGGAAAGGGCTTTGGCGCTGTCAATAACAGAACCGCCGCCAAGGGCAATAATAGTGTGAAATGTTTTATGTTTATTTTGAATATAAAATTCGTCCAGTTTATCTAAATCGGGCTCTGGCTGAGCGGTGAAAACTTCATAGGGCAGGGGAAAATAATTTGTAATTTCAGCTAATTGTCCGCGGTCTTGCATGCCTTTGGTGGTGACAATTAAAACGGGTTCTTCTTTAGGCAGGAAATAGTTGATTTCTTTACGGCAATCAAGTCCTGCATGAATTTCTACAGGATTATAGTGGCTCCATCCAATCATAGCAACCTCACTGGCATAATAGGATAGAACAATAATACAAAAAAAATGGAGAAAAGCAAAGCTTCTCCCCATTAAATTTTTTATGTATCCGGATTATGGCATTTGGATAAGGTTTTGTTTGAGCATATTGGAAATTTGGTCAACGTCCTTATCTCCGCGACCGGAAAGACAAACAAGGATTTTCTTTCCTTTCATGCCCGGAGCAGCGTGAATTGCATGGGCAAGGGCATGGGCGGATTCCAGCGCAGGGATAATTCCCTGGGTTTTAGAAAGCATGAAGAAAGCGTTAATCGCTTCTTTGTCAGTAATGGCAACATAACTTGCACGTCCCAAATCTTTTAAGTTGGCAAGTTCCGGGCTGACGGAAGGATAGTCAAGCCCCGCTGAAATAGAATAAACAGGAGCAACTTCGCCTTTATCATCTAAGCAGATATAGCTTTTGAAACCATGTAAAATGCCTTCTTTGCCGTGTACAAGGCTGGCAGCATTATCACCCACTTTACTGCCGCGTCCGCCGGGTTCAGCGCCGACAAGGGCAACGTCTTTATCGTCAATAAAGTTGGCGAACATACCTGTTGCATTGGAGCCGCCGCCAACGCAGGCAACAACCATATCAGGCAGAGAGTTTGTCATGGTCAGGAATTGCTCCCTTGCCTCAAGACTGATAATGGATTGGAAATGACGTACAATTTCAGGATAGGGATAAGGACCGACAGCAGAGCCTAGAAGATAGTAACTGTCTTTATCTTTAATATAAGCGTCCAGCGCTTCATCAACGGCTTCTTTCAGCGTTTTTTGTCCGCTTGTTGCGGCAATAACTTCAGCTCCCATCATGCGCATGCGCAGAACATTGAGTTCCTGTCGTCTGATGTCTTCTTCACCCATATAAATGGTACATTTCAAGCCATAAAGAGCAGAAACCGCTGCTGCGGCAACACCGTGCTGTCCTGCACCTGTTTCTGCAATAATATGTTTTTTGCCAAGGCGTTTGGCAAGGAGTAACTGACCTAAGGCATTATTGAGCTTGTGGGCGCCTAAGTGGTTGAGATCTTCACGTTTTAAGTAAATATCAGCTCCGCCTAATTGTTTGGAAAGATTTTCACAGTAAAAAATAGGGGTTGGACGACCACAAAAATGCTTGTAAAGATTGTCCAATTCGGCTAAAAAGTCCTTGTCGTTTTTGTATTTGTTGAAACAGGCAGCGACTTCATCAAGACGTACTTTCATTTCAGGAGAGACAAATTGTCCGCCGTGACGACCAAAATAACCGAGTTTGTTTTCTTGAGATTGAGTAGACATAGTTTTTTCCTTTTTTCCGAGCTATGCCCAGTCTGAGAGATAAAAAAAAACGACCAAGCATACTCGGTCGTAATTTTTATTGTTTGAAATTTGGCTGCAAAAAATCCGACCCGTTATTGAACGAGCCACCACCAGGAAATGTATGAGTGTTGTATTTTTTGCGCTTTCATGGGTTTGCTTATACAAAGAACGGATATTTTTGTCAAGTAAAAAGTGAGGAGCATATGGGACATAAAAAGAAAGTATATATTGACCCTAAAACCTTGAATTTGCCGCTTGTTGGCTGTGACAGCCATGCGCATATTGTGACTGCGCCGCTGTGGGAAGAGCGGGACGCCGTTTTGGAACGCGCAAAGGAAGCAGGCGTGAAAACCATCGGCGAGGTTATTCTTGGGCATACACAATATGTGGAGTGCAAAGAGTATTTTAATGATAAAGAACATGTCTTTTTTATTTACGGCGTGCATCCTACGGATTTATTGGAAATCCAGGAGGGCGAAGTGGAGCGTGTGCTGGAAGATATTTTGCAGGATAAAAAAGAAAAGCAAAAAATACGGGCAGTTGGCGAAATCGGGCTGGATTATTACTGGAAAGAAGTGCCTCAGGATTTACAGCAGGATTATTTTCGCAAACTCCTTGCCGCGGCAAAAAAATGCGGGCTTCCTGTGGTTATTCACAGCCGTGATGCTTTTGATGATACAGTAAAAATTTTGCTGGAAGAGGGCTTTCATAATTATCCCTTATTGTGGCATTGTTTTGACCGTGACAGTGAATGTGCCAAAACAGTGCTGTCTCACGGCTGGCATATTTCTATTCCGGGATCTGTGACTTATAAAGCCAATGCCCATGTGCGGGAAGCCTTGCACCTTATGGACAGGGAACGCTTGCTTGTGGAAACAGACTGTCCTTATTTGAGCCCGGAACCCTGGCGCGGCAAACCCAATGAACCGGCTTTTACTGTTTTTACAGCGGAATGTGCGGCAAAGGAATTAGGGGTTGAAACAGCCGAACTTTGGGAAAAATGCGGCAATAATGCGCGCAGGTTTTTTGGGGTGGATTAATTTTTAAAAGAAGACTAAATAAATTTTCCAATAAGCCGATACAAGAGGTATACTTGTAATAAGGAGGCTTATATGGAAATAGATACCAGTAGTTTGAGTACCGCTCAAGGTCAAATGTCCCTTGGCATTCAAAAGCAAAGTCTTGATTTTCAAGCTGACATGACCAATCAACTCATGCAAGACTCCTTGCAGGCTGCTGACAGCATGCGTGCAAGCCAAGGCATTGGAACAAATCTTAATATTGTAGCGTAAGATTTTTATTTCTATTTGCTTATTACACACCATAAGACGCCCTTTTGGGCGTTTTATGCGTTTAGAGCGTTTCCGATAAATTTTGAGAATTTTGCAGGGGAAAAACTTTTCGTAAAAGTTTCTTCCCCTGCACCCCTTTACAAAACTTTTTAAGCTTTCTTATGAAATTTATTTGCAACTATTTTCGGAAATGCTCTAAAAACTCAAGAACGCTCGGCAGGCTTTGTTCTTCCGGTCTGAACCAGTGTATGCGAGTATCAGCTCTGAACCATGTCCACTGCCGTTTTGCATAGGCACGCGTATTTTTATTCCATAGGGTTTGACATTCTTCCAAACTGTATTTTTTTAAAAGATAATTGGCTAATTCAATACAGCCTATGCCTGTCCAGCCGGGTGCGGTGATATCAGGGCAATTTTCAAGAGCTTTTTTTGCTTCTTCCAATGCGCCGTTTTCAAGCATAATCGCTGTGCGCTTATAGAGAATGGGGGCAAGCTCGTCTAAAGGCAGACCAATGCCAATGCGCAGGACATCGTATTGGGTCGCTTGCGGCGTTTCTTTGTGCCAGTCGCTGAATTTTTTCCCTGTGGCAGTGAAAACTTCCAAAGCACGGGCAATGCGCTGTTTATCATTAAAATGAATTTTTTGGGCGTATTCGGTATCAATTTTTTGCAGTTCTTCGTATAAAGCCTGACTGCCTTTTTCAGTAATTTCCCTGATAAAATGCTCGTGAATTTCCTCCGGAATGCCAGGAATTTCTGCTATTCCGTCAAATAAAGCCCGAAAATAAAAACCTGTACCGCCCACGAAAACAGGAATTTGTCCGCCTGCATGGGCACATTCTATTTCTTTTTTTGCTCTTTCAAGCCAAACACCTGCAGAACTTGCTTCTTTTGTTTCCAAATAACCAAAAAGTTTATGGGGACAAATGGATTTTTCTTCTTCACTGGGCTGAGCTGAAATAATGGGAAAGTCCTTATATAATTGACGGGAATCCGCATTGATAATGCATATGGGCAGGTTTGCCTTTGCCATGGCCAGTGATTGGGCAGTTTTTCCTGCGCCCGTGGGTCCCATAATGCAGATAACTTTATTCATGGGCATGCTGATATTTTTTGCAGAGAGCCTGCCAGATATTGGGAGGCGTTAAATCGGAAATATCTCCGCCTAAACTTGCCACAGTCTTTAAATTGGTGGAGCTGACATACATGAGACTAAAATCAGCCATGAGAAAGATCGTTTGAATAGAGGGAGAGAGTTTTCTGTTCATGAGTGCCATTTGAAATTCATAGTCAAAATCAGAAATAGCCCGAAGACCTCTGACAATGGCAATGGCACCGCGCTTTTGGGCGTATTCTGCGAGTAAACCGTCAAAAGGCTCAACAATAATCTGTTCTTTATAGGGGGTTGTCTGAAAAAAATCACGAGTCAGCTGTACCCGTTCATCAAGGGAAAAGAGCGTTTTTTTTCCTGAATCATTCGCCACCCCCACAATAAGCTTGTCTAAAAGGAGAAGGCTTCTGGTGATAATACTTATATGTCCGTTATGAATAGGGTCAAAAGTTCCTGCATAAATACCTATTCTTTGTACCATATAATTATCCTTGTTGAGCCGTAATTTCTATCCAGTTCAAGAGTCAGCCCCTCAAAACTTTCAGGATTTATTTTGAGATTTTTTTCCACTTCTGCAATAACAAAAGCTCCGTCCTCAAGCCATTCGCGGCGCAGAAGATTTTTGAGGGTCTGGGGCAAAAGATTTTCAGCATAGGGCGGATCTATAAAAACAACAGAAACATTTTCTGTTGGTCTTTTTCCTGCAAATTTTACGGCATCTTCTGTGGCAATAATGCATTTTTCACTAATGCCCAGCGTGCCGGCATTATTTGCAATGCAGGCAGCAGCTTTTGGGTCTTTTTCCACAAAATATGCTTTTTGCACGCCGCGGCTAATGGCTTCAAACGCCAAAGAGCCGCTGCCTGCAAATAAATCGAGAATAATGCTTTCAGCCCAAATCACGCCGCGGGCTTCAAGCAGGGAAAACAAGGATTCCCTTACTTTCCCCATTGCCGGTCTGTATCCGGGACCACTCACTGTTTTTAAGGTGCGTCCTTTCAATGCACCTGCAATGATTTTCATATATTTCCTTATAATTGTGCAATAAGCTTGTAAAGGTCGTTATTGAGCTTTGCAATCTTATCAAGTACTTCAGTCTGGTCTTCCCAGGAGCGTTCCTGAACTTGACCAAGCTTGGTATGGAGCTGCTTAATACGAAGATCAAGGTCATCACAAACAAACTGCCAGTCGAGTTTTGGCATGGTGTGCTTGGTAATGGTAAGAGCAGGTGCAGGAACTGCGGAAGCAGCTTCTTCTTCGCTTGCCCTGGCTGTGAGTTCAATTTCGTCAAGGTAGGCAGGGATAGTTACATCAAGATTATATTGTTCTTTGATGAGTCTGCCTAATTCTTCCTGAGATTCTTTTTCACCGTGCACAAGGATAACTTGAGGGTGGCATTTATAAATGGTGCTTACCCATTCAAGGAGCTGCTTTTGACCTGCATGCGCTGAAAATCCGTTAATGGTGTAAATTTTTGCAGAGACGTTTAAATCGTTATTCATAATGTTAACGATGGACGCACCTTCAACAATTTTACGGCCAAGAGTACCAACAGCCTGGAAGCCGACAAAAACAATGGACGTTTCCGGACGCCAGATATTGTGTTTCAAGTGGTGTTTGATACGGCCTGCGTTGCACATGCCGCTTGCTGAAAGAATAATGGCAGGACCGTCCATAGCGTTGAGGGCTTGGGATTCTTCAGTGTTCAAAGTGTAATTGATTTGGAAATCAAAATCAGCAATAGGAGGCAAATCGTTTTTAATTTCATCGTATTCTAAATCGTTTTTATATTTTTCAAAAACTTCTGTAGCTTTAATTGCCAGCGGGCTGTCCAGATAAATAGGCATATTGTGGGGAACAAGTCCGCGGCGGTGCAGTAAATATAAGCAATAGAGAATTTCCTGTGCTCTTTCTACTGCAAAGGTTGGGATAATAACTTTACCGCCCAGTCGGTAACTGCGTTCAATGGCTTTGGCAAGCTCATCAAGGCTGTTTTCATCATCTTTATGGTTCCTGTTGCCGTATGTGGATTCAAGGAATAAATAGTCAGTTCTTTCAAGCGGCTGAGGGTCATGCAGCAGCATGTTTTCATGTCTGCCAAGGTCACCTGAGAATGTAAGCCGTTTTGTTTCACCGTTTTCAGTAATATCAATAACAATAAAAGCAGCCCCTAAAATATGGGCGGCATATTTATAAGTAACTTTGATATTAGGAGCGGGCTCAAAGGTTTGGTTGAAAGTAACAGCGCGGAATTGGTTCATACATGCCTGTGCTTCTTCAACGCTGTACAAGAGGTCGTCTTTTTTCTTTTTTCCTTTTCTGCCTCTTTGCTTTTCACGCCAGGTATATTCCATTTCCTGAATGTGCGCGCTGTCTTCGAGCATAAGCTTTACAAATTCAAGGGTTGGAGCAGTACAATAAACAGTTCCTTTAAAACCTTGAGCGGCAATACGGGGGATAAGCCCGGAGTGGTCAATATGCGCATGGGTAAGGAGAATAAATTCTATAGAATCCGGATTATAAAGCTCAGTGTTAAAGTTTCTTTCTTCAATTGCTTTGTTACCTTGATGCATTCCGCAGTCAACAGCAAATCTGTGTCCTGCTGCTTCAATAATGTGGCAGGAGCCTGTTACTGTTTGTGCAGCCCCTAAAAATTGAACTTTCACAAAAACTCTCCTTAGTCTTTAGGTTAATGATTTATAACATTATTGTATTATATGTCATTTTTCCAGCTTTGAAAAGTGTTTTGCAAAAAATTTAAAATTTGATTGATTTTAATTCTTTTTCTTTATATATTAAAAACAAATTTCACATGAGAGGTATTATGCATGTTTAGAAACTTAGATCAATATCAAGTTGATAACACTATTAACCAAGAATCTTGGCGTGTTTTTAGAATGCTTGGCGAACTTGTAGACGGGTTTGATACATTAAAAGGTCTTCCTCCCTGTGTTTCTATTTTCGGTTCTGCCCGTTCTAAAGAAACGGAACCCTTGTATCAGGCAGCCAGAACTATTGCAAAACAAATCACAGAATTAGGCTGCGGCGTTATTACCGGCGGCGGTCCCGGTTACATGGAAGCCGGCAACAGAGGTGCAAAAGAAGCAAATGGTGTTTCTGTCGGTCTGCATATTGAATTGCCTCATGAACAAGAGCCTAATCCATACCTTACCCTTCGCTGTAATTTCAGATACTTCTTTTTGCGTAAACTGATGTTTGTAAAATATGCTTTTGCATATGTTGTTATGCCTGGCGGTTTTGGTACGCTTGACGAACTTTTTGAAGCTGCTGTTTTGGTACAAACCCATAAAATCAGCAAATTCCCTATTATTTTATATGACAGCACCTATTGGAAAGGCATGATTGACTGGATTCGTGCGCAGATGGTTTCCCGCGGATATCTCAGCGAAAGTGAAGTTGAAATGCTCACCGTTTGTGATACTCCTGAAGAAGTTATGAAAGTTATCAAGGATTACCGCGCATTAGAAAAAGGTTACAGACAATTCCAATAATAAAATGCAAGAACAGGATTTTGCTGCTGCAGAAACTTGGGGCCCAATTCCACAGGCTCCGCATGGATTTACATGGGAAAAGCTTATGGAATTGGCTCTTCATATGGCAGAAGAAGGTGCAAAAGCAGGGGAAGTTCCTGTAGGTGCGCTTGTGTGCGACATGCAGGGAAATATTCTGGCAATGGCACATAATTTGAGCATTGGAGAATGTGACCCCTCTGCCCATGCTGAAATTGCAGCCCTGCGCATGGCAGGAAAAAAACGCGGAAATTACCGTTTATCTGACTGTGTTCTTGTGGTGACATTAGAGCCTTGTATAATGTGTACAGGTGCTGTCCGTGAAGCGCGGCTGGCAGGTCTTGTTTTTGGTGCATATGATAAAAGAGCCGGGGCAGTTTGTTCCTGTTATGAGGGATTAAATTGCCCCAGTCTTGGTGTAAATACATGGCATTACGGCGGTGTTCTGGCAGAAAAATCCATAGCCGTTTTACAAAAATTTTTTAAGGAAAAGCGATAGAAATGAGCAGTACTATTGATGAAATTACAATAAATTATGAAGAAGACGGAGTTTTACTGGTTAAAGAAGTTGATAAAGAAATTTTATCAAAAGGATTAAATACAACTATTTTCTTTCGCTATAAAGAATATATTGCTGATGCTGATGATTATGGTCCGGATAAATTTACTATCCGCCGCTATAAAAAAATTGGCGGAGAATTTCGTCAGCAGGCAAAATTCAATATTTCCAGTATTCGGCAGGGTAAAATCATTGCCGAAACACTCAATCGCTGGATAAAAGAAGTTGAAGCAGAAGAAGAATAAGTTTTTGCTTTATATGTTTATTGCATAATTTTTTGCAAATTTTTTAGCTGAGAAAAATTTTTCAACGTATGGCATGGTATAATAAAGCAGAAATACGTCTTGTAAAATCGCTGATGGAAGATTGGCAGCGGCGTGGAGCACAGGTTTTGCATGTAGGGCTGCATTCTCCGCTTTTTCCGGAATTTTTTTGGGACAGCGGGCTGGATGTGACTGTGTGTGAAGAAAATCACCGTGCTATTGAAGAAGCTTTACAGCGTTCCGGTCCCCGTATTTCCTATCAGGTGGGCAAGGCTGATTATCTGCCCTTTGAAGATGACAGCTTTGAATATGCCTTTTTTTCTTTGTATGCAGGCTCTCACTATTATTCTCAATATGGCATGCCCGGTTGTTTGCAGGGAAATTTATTTTTTAAAAAAATTTTTCCGGAACTTTGCCGTGTGGCGCGTTCCAGTGTGATTATTCTTGCCAAAAATAATTTTTCGCTGAACAGGGCAAAATATCAGGGAAAATTTTACAATCCCTATTCCTTGTGGCGGGAATGTCAATCCTATATTGCAGGCTCGGCTGCCGCACGTTCTTTCAGGGGGCGGGTTCGTTTTGCCAGCACGGGGTTTGTGCCGCGTTTTGCGCCAAAAAAATTGGAGTTTTTTAATAATTCAGTTTCTTATGTACCGTTTGGGGCTTTAATTGGTTATAATTTAACCTTTAATGCACCGCCGGTCACCGGAATAGGTGATTTTATCAAAAACGAACAGCGTAAACTCGAACAGTGTCCTGCATACAGCGAAACAGCTCGTTTCAGGATTTGAAAAAATAAAATCCCTTTCATTGTTTTGTTCTGTGAGGGATTTTATTTTTTGCCGCCGAAGGCGGCGAAGCCGTTTTTATACCGAATTTCAGAAGGGAAACCATGATTAGTTTGAAAAATAATAACTCGCTCGTCAAAAAAATCGTTTTTATTTTTGTGCTTGCCATATTATTGCAGATTCCTGTATTTTTTATCAACACAATAGTTGATGACAGAGAGTATTCCTATAGAAATATGGTGGAAGAACTTGGCAATGAGTGGGGGAGAAAACAAACCATTGCCGGAATTTTTCTGACCGTTCCTTTTGATGACAGCGAAATATATTATGATGATAAGCTGGAAAAAGAAGCCAGAAGAAAAATTGTCAAAAATTTGGTTATACTTCCTGACGAGCTGAATGTAAAAGTGCATTTAAACGATGAAGTGCGGGAACGCGGCATATACAAAACAACTGTCTATAACGGGGATATTGTTTTATCAGGAACTTTCCCCTGTGTAACAACTTCTGCTGAAACGTTTTCCTATGGTGTCGGCGCAGGTCTCGGCATAACCGATACAAAATCCATTATGAAAGTTGAAGAGTTCAGCATTGAGGGAGAAAATATAGAGATGGAATCAGGAACCGGGCTTGCACAGCACGGAATAAATACAGGGATTTCAGGAACTATACAGCAAGACCTTAACCAAAAGGAAAAAATCCATTTTTCAGTTAAATTAAGTTTAAGAGGAAATGAGGGAATTAATATTCTTCCTTTTGGAAAGAATAACCGTTTTGAAGTCAGTTCTTCCTGGAAAGCTCCAAAGTTTTACGGTATTCTGCCCAATACGAAAGTCATTGATGAAAACGGCTTTAAAGCCGAGTGGGAAATATCTTCCTTTGTCAGAAATTATAAGCAGGTTTTTGTAGACGGCGGCTCTTACGGTGATATGGACGAGGGACGAATCGGCGTGGATTTATATGAAGGAGTGACGCATTACAGACAAGTGATGCGGGCAGTAAAATACAGTATGCTCTTTATCATGCTCAGTCTGTTTGTTGTTTATCTCTTTGAAATAACAAGCAAACGCTATACACACTATGTCCAGTACGGTGTGGTAGGATTTTCGCTTGTCTTGTTTTATTTGGTTTTGCTTTCCATGTCAGAATATTTCAGTTTTGGTACGGCGTATATCATAGCCGCGTTAATGGTTGTTATCCCAAATTCGTTGTATATAAAGGCTGTCACTGCCAATAATAAATACGGACTCGGAATGTTCGTCTTTTTATCGGGAATTTATGCTGTCTTGTATTCCATTTTAAAAATGGAACAATATGCGTTGATTACAGGAACTCTTTTGCTGGTACTCGTCCTTTATGTCATCATGTACCTGACAAGACATATTGAAGTTCTTGAAGAGAAATAAATGAAAACACAATAGGAATAGAATTTAATCAAGGGATAACGCC
>CAOMFZ010000040.1 GCA_948482415.1 uncultured Mailhella sp. | reverse complement strand
AGGCGAAGAATGAGCCTTACAGAACTGGACAGCAGAGCTAAAGTTTTTCCCCTGCATAGAAAAGTCGCAAGATTTATCGGAAATGCTCCAGGCAATTTTTGTCAACGACAAGTACTATGAAATTTTTTCTTTTCTTTTTTTCCTGGTTTTGCAAATTTTCTACCCATATCGGCGGACAGGCTGTTATGGGCGGACTTATCATGCGCAATTACAACCAGTATGTCCTCGCCGTCCGCAATGATGAAAATGAAATTCTTGTGGAACATCACAGCTGGTACAGTATTTCCAAATACAGCCTTTTGCAAAAAACATTTATCCGCGGTTTTCCCATTTTGCTGGAAACCCTGATTAACGGCATCAAAGCATTAAATCGTTCTGCTGATCTTGCGGAAACGCATGCCGGAAAAACGTCTTGTTTTCAGGCTGTTTTTAGTTTTGCTGCTGCCTTATTTCTTGCCGTTGCCCTTTTTATTGTTCTTCCCCATTTGTTTGCCCTTGGCATGGAATATTTTGGCTTTGGCGGAAATATAAATAATCTTTCTTTCCATGTTTGGGACGGTCTATTCAAAATATTTCTCTTTTTAGGCTATATTTACTGCATTTCCCTTATTCCTGACGTGCGGGAAGTTCTCCAGTATCACGGTGCAGAACATAAAGTTATTTCCTGTTATGAAAATGAAATGACAGTATCTGCCCAAAATGCCATGCATTGTTCCAGGCTTCATCCCCGCTGCGGCACAAGTTTCATTCTTTTTGTGCTGTTCCTTGCGATTATAGTCCACAGCATTTTTATACCCCTTATTTTGTTCTTTCCTCTTTCAGAAAATAATGTTATGATACATAGCGTTGTTATTCTTTTTAAGATTGTTCTGATTATACCCATCAGTGCCTGTGCCTATGAGTTAATCCGGGCATCTGCCAAAGGAACAACAAATCGTTTCTTAAAAATTTTCTTGAAGCTTCTTTCTTTCCCGGGCTTGGTTCTGCAGCTTCTGACCACAAAAGAACCAAGCATTGCACAGCTTGAAGTTGCAGTTATTGCACTCAGGGAAGTTGTTCAGGATAACTCACAGCTATTTGAAACAGTACCCTATAAAACCCTTGATTGATGAATATAAAGGATACCCCATGTTTGAAAAATTAGAAGCATTGGAAAAGCAATATCTTGAATTGGAAAAAGAATTGGCACTGCCTGAAATTTTTGAAGATCAGGAAAAATATCGCAAAATTGCCAAAGCGCATGCCGATCTTGATGATGTTGTCCATCTTTTCAGAAAATATAAAGCAGCCAAACAGCAATATGAAGATAATAAAGAACTCATGCACGACAGCGACCCTGAAATCAAAAGCATGGCAGAAGAAGAAAATGCCATTCTTTATGATGAATTTCCAAAAATGGAACAGGAGCTGCAAATTATGCTTCTTCCGCCTGACCCGCTTGATGAAAAAAATATTGTGCTTGAAATCCGTGCAGGTACCGGCGGCGAAGAAGCTGCCCTTTTTGCAGGCGATTTATTCCGCATGTATATCCGCTATGCGGAACGCATGAACTGGAAAGTGGAAATTATGAGCGAAAACCCCACCGATAACGGCGGTTATAAAGAAGTTATTGCTCTTATCACGGGAAACCGCGTATACAGCCATTTGAAATATGAATCCGGCACCCACCGCGTACAGCGTGTTCCGGCAACCGAATCTCAAGGCAGAATACATACGTCTGCGGCGACAGTTGCCGTTATGCCGGAAGCTGATGAAGTTGACGTTGATATCCGCCCTGAAGATTTGCGTATTGACGTATACCGTGCGTCCGGTGCCGGAGGACAGCACGTTAACAAAACAGAATCCGCTGTGCGCATTACCCATATCCCCACAGGCACAGTGGTAACCTGTCAGGACGAAAAATCCCAGCACAAAAATAAAGCCCGTGCCATGAAAGTTCTTGCTTCCCGTATTTTACAGGCAGAACAGGAACGCCAGCATGCAGAACTTGCTGCGGACAGAAAATCTCAAGTGGGCAGCGGTGACCGCTCCGAACGCATCCGCACCTATAACTATCCGCAAGGCAGAATTACCGACCACCGCGTCAATGTAACCATATATTCTTTGGAACGCTTTATGGACGGTGAAATTCAGGGTATTATTGACGAACTTGCAAGCCATGCTCAGGCAGAAGCCCTGAAAGCTGAAAATTTATAATATGGTGTAAAAACAAGTAAAACATTTTCTAAACCCATACTATCGACAAGGTATGAAATGAAAAATATCAGTGAATTTTGCACCTGCAAAGATTTGGACTGCCCTCTTAATCCTGTAAACCATGATAGGGGCTGTTCCCTTTGTATTCAAAAAAATTTAAAACAAAGAGAAATACCTAACTGTTTTTTCTATCTTGTTGATAATGCTGAAAAAAGAGCAAGTTATTCTTTTGAAGAATTTGCTCAGCTTGTGCTCAAAAATAAGGCGTAAAAACACAAGTATTAACCAAACCAAGATATAAACCAAAATATAAAAAAGAGCTGTCTTTCATAGCTCTTTTCGGATTTTTTCCTCAAACTGCTTGCAAGTTTTTTTTGTATGCTTATTTGTATACTGAGGTGTATGTATGAGTAATAATCCAGCAGAAAATCAACCCTTGCTTGAAAATGAACAAGATATTCAAGAACCTAAATTATATAAAGTAATTATGCACAACGACAATGTGACGACCATGGATTTTGTTGTGCAGATTCTGGTCGATGTTTTCCATAAAAGTGTGGAAGACGCTTCTGAAATTATGATGAAAATTCACACACAGGGCAAAGAAATTTGCGGCATTTATCCCCGTGAAATTGCCGAATTTCGTATTTTTAGAGTATTGCATTTAGCAAAAAATGCCCATTTCCCTTTATTGTGCACCATGGAAGAAGTGTAATAAAGGCTGACAAAATTTATAAGGAAAAAATATATGGGACGCTCACTTATGCAGGCGCTTGCTCTTGCTGTCCTGCAAATCAGAAACAGACACCATGAGTTTATGACATTAGAGCATATACTCCTTGCCATTACTTATGAAAAAACAGGACAAAGAATTTTAGCCGCCTGTAATATTGATATACACGAACTGCGTAAAAATTTAGAACAATATTTAGACGAAAATATGACTGCGGTTTCTCCTGAAGATAAAGGAGAAATCATGCAAACACCTGCCGTGACAAGAGTTTTGGAACGCTGTCTGCGTGAACAGGCACAAACCAACAAACAGGCTGAAATAGGAAATTTCCTTATTCATCTGTATGCAGAACAGGATTCCTGGGCAGCGTATTTTATCAAAAAACAAGGCGTTATTCCTGCCCAAATCAAAGATATTGTCAGCCGTGAAAAGTCACAGTCTTCAACGCCTATTGATAACATTATCATCAGTGATATCAGCGAGATGGGAGACGATTTACGCGCCCGCAGGAAAAATCAGGAAAAAGCTGAACCGGACGCTGAAAAGCAATCTGCTTTGGAGCTCTTTGCCATTGATTTAATTGATAAGGCCAATCAAGGCAAAATTGACCCGCTTATTGGACGGGAAAATGAACTGCAGCGTACGTTAGAAGTACTTTCCCGCCGCAAGAAAAATAATCCGCTTTTCCTCGGCGAACCCGGAACAGGGAAAACTGCCATTGCTGAAGGCGTTGCGCTTGCCATTGCAAAGGGCAATGTTCCGGAAGATTTCAAAAACTGCAAAGTCTTTGCCCTTGATATGGGCGCTCTTTTAGCCGGTGCAAAATACCGCGGGGATTTTGAAAATCGTCTTAAGCAAGTTGTCAAAGAATTGCAGGACATGCCGCAATCCATTCTTGTTATTGACGAAATTCATACTCTTGTGGGAGCCGGTGCCACAAGCGGCGGTTCCATGGACGCTTCCAACCTGCTCAAACCCATTTTGGCAAGCGGTGATTTGCGCTGCATTGGCTCCACCACCTATGAAGAGTACCGCAACCATTTTGAAAAAGACAGAGCTTTATCCCGCCGTTTCCAAGTCATTGATATCAAAGAACCAAGCCGTGATGACTGTCTGGCTATTTTGCAGGGGCTGCAAAAATATTATGAAACATTCCACAATGTTAAATACGGAAAAGGCGTTTTGGAAGCAGCAGTGGATTTATCCATAAAATATATGCAGGACAGGCTCTTGCCTGATAAAGCCATTGATATTCTTGATGAAGTGGCGGCTTCAGTAAAGCTTGGCTTTTACAAAACAGGCAAAGAGCAAAATAAAAAACGTGCCTTGCCTGTTACGGTCAAGCATATTGAAGAAACCATTGCGCGGATGAAAAATATCCCAACCACACAAGTCAGTCTCAATGAAAAAAATAAACTTCGCAATCTGAAATCTGACCTGCTTAACCGTATTTTCGGACAGGAACAAGCCATTGATACGGTCAGCAGTGCCATATGGCGGGCACGGGCAGGACTCAACGGCGAAAACCGCCCGCAGGCAAGTTTTCTTTTCCATGGACCTACCGGCGTTGGCAAAACAGAGCTTGCCAAGAATATTGCCGAACTGCTGCAAATCCCTTTCCTGCGCTTTGATATGAGCGAATATATGGAAAAGCATGCAGTGGCAAGGCTTATCGGCTCTCCTCCAGGCTATGTGGGCTATGAACAAGGCGGACTTTTGACCGATTCTATCCGCAAAAATCCCCATGCCGTGCTGCTTCTTGACGAAATCGAAAAAGCACACCCGGATATTTATAATATTCTGCTCCAAGTCATGGATTATGCAACATTGACAGATAATAACGGCTATAAAGCAGATTTCCGCCATGTTATTTTAATCATGACAACCAATGCGGGCGCCAATGAAATGCAAAACAATCCCCTTGGTTTTGTGGATAAAGGCAAAACACAGGCAAGCAGTAAAAGCACCAAAGCAGTGGAAAATACTTTCAGCCCTGAATTTCGGAACAGACTTGACGCCATAATTGGTTTTAACAGTCTTGGCATTGAGCAAATGCACCCCATTGTGGATAAAGTTTTACTGAACCTTAAAAACGGGCTTTCTGAAAAGAAAGTATTTTTTGAACTGACATCTTCTGCCCGTGACTGGCTTGCACGCAAAGGCTATGACCCTAAACTGGGAGCAAGACCGCTGCAGCGCCTTATTCGTACCGAAATTGAAGATGTGCTGGCAAAGGAAGTTCTCTTTGGTAAACTTGCCAGGGGCGGAAAAGTAAAGGCTATTGCTGAAACTCCTGAAGCAGAGCATTTAAATTTTATTTTTGAAAAATCCCAAAATTCACAAATTAAGCAAAAAGTTCCTGAAGAAATAATGGAGCAATAAAAAAAGAAAAAAATTTACTCTATAAAAACAAGCAATTAGGATTATTTACATTCTATAACCTCGCTTGACAGATTTTTCATTTTTGAATATGTTATAAGAAAAATCTTATTAGCGGGGTTATTTTATGTCAAAAAAAATATTTTATTGTAATAAAATTAACACTCTCAACCCGGAATGTCCCCATGCTCAAGCAATTCTTGTTTCTGACGGACGAATTGAATTTTTAGGCACAAAACAAGAAGTTTCAGACTATGCTGCTTCCTATAAAAAATTTCAAAAAATAGATGAAATTGATTTAGGTGACGGTGTGCTTTATCCCGGATTTATTGATACACACAGTCACCTTTCTATTTACAGCAATTTACTGGATAAGGTTTACTGTGCTCCTTCCTGCGGCAGTATTCCGGCTATTCTTCAAAAATTAAAAGAAAAAGCAGAGCAAACCCCTGAAGGTGAATGGGTTATTGGGTACAGCTTTGATGATACAGGTCTTCCTGACGGCAGACATTTAAATAAACACGAATTAAATGCCATAAGCACCAAACACCCCATTCTCGTTTCCCATATTTCCAGCCACATGGGCTATGCCAATGATTTGGCATTAGAAAAATTTTCTTTCAATGCCCAAACCAAAATTCCCGGCGGTGAAGTTGTTGTTGATGAACAAGGACAAACCACAGGTTTTTTATTAGAAACAGCCTATTTTGAATGTCTCAACCATTTACCTGCAGTCAGCCCGGAACAACAAACTGCCAATATCAAGAAAGCTGTGCATGAATACAATAAGCAAGGCTTTACCACAGTGCAGGACGGTGGACTTGGTTTTGGCTGCAATGCCCAAATTGTCACCCAATCCTATCTGGAATTAGAAAGAGAAAAACAATTAAATACTCGTGTATACCTGCAATATGTTCCTGATGCGTATGAAAATCTAGCTTCCTTTGGTCTTCATAATTTCGGAAATGATCATGTGACCATCGGCGGATTAAAATACTTTACTGACGGATCCATACAAGGTTTTACAGGTGCTCTTTTAAAAGATTACTATACCCGTCCCGGCTATAAGGGCAAACTCCTTTATCCTCAGGAAGAAATTGATGCTGTGATTGAAAAATACCATTGCATGAATGTGCAAATTGCTGTCCATACCAATGGTGATGCCGCCTCTGAAGCTGTTATTTCTGCCTTTGAAAAAGCTTTAAAGAAAAATCCGCGCACTGATTTAAGACATATGCTCGTCCATGCCCAAATGGTTTCAGACTCCCAATTGGAACGCATGAAAGCCTGCGGTATTATTCCTACATTCTTTGTAAAACACGTTGAAGTCTGGGGCGACCGCCATGCAAAAATTTTCATCGGCCCTGAACGCATGAATCGCTTTGATCCCTGTGGCTCAGCTGTACGTCTGGGACTTCCTTTTGCCCTGCACGTTGATACCCCTGTTTTGCCTGTTACCGCACTTGAAAGCATGCATGTGGCTGTTAACCGTACCAGCTCCGGCGGTGTTGTTTATGGTGAAGACCAAAAGATAACCCCGAGACAAGCTCTTGAAGCATATACTGTTAATGCTGCACTTTGCTGCGGCGGTGAACATAACAGAGGCTGTTTAAAACCGGGTTATTTTGCAGACTTTGTTTTATTAAGTGCTGATCTTGAAAAAATTCCTTCCGCAGAAATAAAAAATACGCAGGTATTAAAGACAATCTGCGGCGGAGAAATTGTTTACGAAAAGAATTAATTTTTCAACAGGTCATCAAACAGAAGGTAACACATCATGCAAAAGCAACGTTTATTAAATACGCTCCAATTTCTTGCCGAAAACTGCAATGATACTCCGGAATTAGGGGTAACTCGCTTTTCCTGGTCTCATGCAGATAAAAAAGCCCGTGAATACATTATTTCCGAATTGGAAAAAATCGGCATTACCGCTTATACTGACGGTATTGGAAACATTCACGGCAGATACAAGGGAAAAAGCAATAAACCTGCCGTGCTCATAGGTTCCCATTTAGATACGGTTAAAAATGGCGGAAAATACGACGGAACATATGGTGTTGTTTCTGCGCTTGAAGTTTTGCGAACTTTCCATGATGAAGCGTATATTCCTTTGCGTGATGTTGAATTTATTGCCTTTGCAGAGGAAGAAGGCTCAAATTTCGGGAACACATGCCTGGGCAGTAAAGCTATTACAGGACAGCTTACAGAACAGGATTTAAAAACTATCCATAACAGTACAACTTCTCTCTGGGATTTACTGCAAAATTTTGGATTACAGCCGCAAAAACTTCCTCAGGAACAAATAATTCCTCAAGATGTATTAGCTTTTTTAGAAGTCCATATTGAACAAAATGAAATTTTATACAAAAAAAATCTTCCGCTGGGTATTGTCACCGCAATTTGCGGCATGCGTTTACATAAAATCCATATTGAAGGACGCTCAGACCATGCTGCAAGCCCCATGCAAGGGCGTATCGACCCCATGGCAGCTTTTGCTGAAATTGCCTATTCCATGGAACAGTTATGGAAAAATGGCGAATTGCCCGAAGATTTTTCTTGTACTATAGGCAATATCCAATGTCTTCCCAATGTGGGGATTGTGATTCCCTGTCAGGTAGATTTTACTATTGATATTCGGCATGTTGATGTAAAAACACTTGAAAAAGGCTGGGATCGCATTGAAGCAATGATAAAGACCATTCAGGCAAAAAGAAATATCAAGCTCAGCATTGAGCGTCTTTCTGCAAGCGGCGGTGTTGCTATGGCAGACTTTGTAAAAGATGTTTTTGCAGAAACAGCAAAAGAAAAAAATATTCCTGTGCACTATCTGCAAAGCGGGCCTGCTCACGATGCTGCCGGCATGGGACATAAAGTTCCTGTTGGTCTTCTTTTTGTGCCAAGTATTAATGGATTAAGTCACTGCCCCACAGAAAATACCAGCCCTGAGCATTTAGCGCTTGGAGCAGAAATATTGGAAGAAGCAGTACGAAAATTAGCAGAACAAGAGCAAGACATTTCTTTTTAAAGAATAATTATATTCAAAAAAGGGAGTTTTATGAAAGGAAAACTGATTAAATTTTTAACCTCCGCATTTATTATCGGGGCATTATTAATCCCGCAAACTGCAAGTGCAAAAATTCCTGTCATTGTTGCCAGCTCAACGGATCCAAATGAAGAAAGCTACGCTTATATTACCTATCTGAAATTTGTTGAACTTGCACAAAAATATTCTGACAATGCCTTTGATTTCCAATTATACCCAAGCATGCAGCTTGGCGATGAAATCGCCACTGTTCGTGCGGCACAGCTCGGCACTGTCCACATTACTTCTTTGGCGACCAATAACTATGCACCTTTTGCACCATCAACCGGCTGGCTCAACATGCCTTATCTTTTCAGCTCTGTAGAAGATTTCAGAAAAATGGTTGATGTTATGTGGGACCAGCATAACGAATGGGCTATCAAAGAAGGCGGCTGCCGTGTACTTTCTATCTTTGATATTGGCTATCGCCAGCTTACCACAAGCAAAAACCACCCTGTCCGCAATTTACAGGACGCCAAGGGCATTAAAATCCGCACCCCGCAAAACCCTCTTATGGTTTCAACTTTCCAGGCTCTTGGACTTGAACCGACAGCCATTGCTTTCTCTGAAACCTTTAACGCTCTTCAGCAAGGCGTTGTTGACGGACAAGAAGGCTGCTTCAATAACGTAGTAACATTAAAGTTCTACGAAGCACAAAAATACGCTACCATGATTAATTATTATACTGTCCACAGTGCACACCTTATTGCCAACGAAAAATGGCTGCAATCTTTAACCGAAAAAGAAAGAGAAGCCCTTATTCGTGCCGGCAAAGAAGCTATGGAATTTGAACGCACAAAGGTTGCCGGAATTTTGGAAGCTGATGATAAAAGTATGGTTGAACACGGAATGGAACTTCTTGGCGTTGTAACAGATATTGATGAATGGTTCCGTCTTGGACGTACCGCATGGCCAAAATGCTATGAAGTTATTGGCGGCGGAGACGCTAAAAAAGGCGAAGAAGTTATGAAGATTGTAAAAGAAAAAGGACAAGGCATCCTTGATTTATAAGCTATAAATCAGTCAGTTCGCACGCTGGCTGATTATGGATAATATATCTTACTTTTTAAGGAGTTTTTATGAAAAGTAAAATCGTTTCATTTTTAGCTTCTGCATTGGTAATTGGAGCATTGCTGATTCCACAAATTGCAAATGCAAAAACCCCTGTTATCATTGCAAGTTCTGTTGATACAAGTGAACAAAACTATATCAATGTAACATACAAAAAATTTGTTGAACTTGCACAACAATATTCAGACAATGCATTTGATTTCCAATTATTCCCAAGTATGCAGCTTGGTGATGAAATTGCTACTGTTCGTGCCGCACAACTTGGAACATTGCAAATTGCCATTTTGGCAACCAACAACTATGCTCCATTTGCTCCATCAACCGGTTGGGTAAACATGCCTTATCTTTTCAACACGTTAGACGAATTTAGAAGCATGCTTGACGTTATGTGGGATCAACATAATGAATGGGCTGTCAAAGAAGGCGGCTGCCGTGTACTTGCCATTATTGATGTAGGTTACCGTCAGCTTACAACCAGCAAGAACCACCCTGTTCGCTGCTTAAATGATGCAAAAGGCATTAAAATCCGTACCCCGCAAAACCCTCTTATGGTTTCAACCTTCCAGGCTCTCGGACTTGAACCAACAGCCATTGCTTTCTCCGAAACCTTTAACGCTTTGCAGCAAGGCGTTGTAGATGGTCAGGAAGGCTGTTTCAATAACGTTATTACCTTGAAATTCTATGAAGCTCAAAAATATGCAACCATGATTAACTATGCTGTTCACAGCGCTAACTACATTGTCAGCGAAAAATGGCTGCAGTCTTTACCTGAAAAAGAAAGAAATGCTCTTATCCGTGCAGGTAAAGAAGCTATGGAATATGAACGCACTAAAGTTGCAGGTATTTTAGAAGCAGACGACAAGCTTATGGTTGAACACGGAATGGAACTTCTTGGCACTGTAACCGATATTGATGAATGGATTCGCCTTGGTCGTACCGCATGGCCAAAATGCTATGAAGTTATTGGCGGCGGCGATGCTGCAAAAGGTGAAGCTGTTATGAATATTGTAAGAGAAAAAGGTCAAGGTATCGTTAAATTCTAACCATTTGGGAATTTTCTTATTTTTATAAGAAAATTCCCAAATGAATATTGTAAGAGAAAAAGTCAAGGTATTCTTGGCTGATAAGCTATAAATTAATCAGCTCATACGCTTGCTGATTATGCTTTTTAAGGAATTTTTATGAAAAATAAAATTGTTTCATTTGTAGCTTCTGCCTTGGTAATTGGAGCATTATTTGTTCCGTCTTTTGCAAATGCTAAAACAACCGTTATTGTTGCAACATCAGTTGAAAACAATGAACAAAACTACACCATTGTCACATATAATAAGTTTGTTGAACTTGCTCAAAAATATGCAACCATGATTAATTATGCTGTTCACAGCTGTAACTTCATCGTAAGCGAAAAATGGCTGCAGTCTTTACCTGAAAAAGAAAGAAATGCTCTTATCCGTGCAGGTAAAGAAGCTATGGAATTTGAACGTACAAAGGTTCCCGGAATCTTAGAAGCTGACGACAAGCTCATGGTTGAACACGGAATGGAACTTCTTGGCGTTGTAAACGATATTGATGAATGGATTCGTCTTGGTCGTACCGCATGGCCAAAATGCTATGAAGTTATTGGCGGCGGCGACGCTGCAAGAGGTCAGGAAGTCATGAATATTGTAAAAGAAAAAGGTCAGGGAATTCTTGACTTATAATAAATAATGGAATTTCCCTATTCTATAGGGAAATTCCTTTTTTTAAACTGTACATAGTTAAAACTAGTTCGTTTTTTTGGAGTTATTATGCAAAAGTGTATCAAATGGCTGGACGAATGGGGAGAAGAATTTTTTGTTTCCGTTATGCTGGCTTTCCTTATCGGCATCTTAGCCTTGGGCGTTTTTGCCCGTTTTTTAGCAGGCAAGTCATTTCCCTGGGTTGAAGAAGTATGCAGCTATCTTTTTATTTGGTCTTCTTATATCGGAATAGCTATTGCCGTAAAGCGCAAAGAACAGCTCCGTGTTCTTATCCTTATGGATTTACTGAAAAAGAGATTTCCTACTCTTGTCAAGGTCTGTTATATTCTTTCTGAACTTATCTTTGCCGGCTTTTGTATTGCTGTTTTCTATTTTAGCCTTGGTATGCTGCACAATATGACTATATTCCCTCAAGTTTCTGCTGCTTTGGAAATTGACGTATTTTACGCATATTTGATTATTCCCATCAGCATGGTTCTCACTGCTTTCAGAACCATACAAACGATATACCGTGATTATAAAAACCACACGTTACGCTATGTCAATGCGGAGGACTAAGAGATGATATTAGTTATCACATTCGTTGTTTTAATGCTCCTTGGTCTGCCTCTTTTCGGCGTAATCGGGCTTGCTACTGTCCTTTCCATGATTGGTATGCCTTTCCCTATGGAATTTATACCGCAAAACCTCTATATAGGCATGGACCAATTCCCGCTCATTGCAACAATCGGCTTTGTTATGGCTGGTTTTTTAATGGAACCTGCCGGTATTACAGGTGAAATTATTGACGTTGCAAAACGAAGCGTCGGTAACTTTACCGGCGGTCTTGCCATGGTAACCATTTTAGCATGTATGATTTTTGCTGCGCTTAGCGGTTCCGGTCCTGCTACTACTGCTGCTATCGGCAGTATTATGATTCCCGGCATGATTAGTGCCGGCTACCGTAAAGATGATGCTGCTGCCGTTTCTGCTACAGGCGGTACGCTGGGTATTCTTATTCCGCCGAGCAACCCGTTGATTTTATACGGTGTTGTTGCCAATACCTCCATTGCCGGTCTTTTTATGGCTGGTTTTATTCCCGGTTTTGTTATGACCACAAGTATGTGTCTTACTGCCTATGTCATTGCAAAAAAACGCGGCTATAAAGGAACTGGCATTAAATTTTCTTTTGTTGAATTGTTAAAATCCATCTGGAATGGCAAATGGGCATTGGCTACCCCTGTTATTATTCTCGGCGGTATTTACGGCGGTATTTTTACCCCGACAGAAGCAGCTGAAGTGGGCGTTATCTGGACACTTTTTGTTGGTTTGTTTATCTATCGCAAACTGACATGGCAAAATATTTCCTCAGCCTTAATCAGAACTTCCGCTTTTGCCGGTTCTGCTACAATTTTGGTAGGGGTTTCCATGGCATTCTCCCGTTTGTTGACACTCTACCAAATCCCGCAAACAGTAGGGGCTTTCATGTCCTCTATTTCAACAGATCCGACTATTACCCTTTTGCTTATTGCATTCTTTATCTTCCTCTGCGGATTTGTTGCCGATACATTGGCAATGGTTGTTGTTCTTGCTCCTGTATTTTTACCGATTACCAATGCTCTTGGCATTCACCCCATTCAACTTGGTATTCTTTTCGTTGTTTGCTGTGAAACAGGCTTCCTAACTCCTCCTTTTGGGGCTAACCTTTTTATTACCATGAAGATTACAGATGTAAAACTCGAAGAAGTTGCCTTGCGCTCACTGCCTTATCTTATGACAATTTGGGCAATTATTGTGCTTGTTGCATTCTTTCCAAAGTTTACTATGTTCTTGCCTAACTTATTACAATAGATGGATAAAAAAATATACTCAAAGAGGAAATTATAACAATGAACCTAAAAAAAATTCTTACAACACTTGTTTCTGCAGCAGTTATTTTGACTTCTGCAACTGCTTTTGCAGCAGACTTGCCTAAACTTTCCAGTGCATGGCTTGGCGAATTTGAAACATTTGTCGCCTGGCATGCAAAAAATAATGGCTGGGATAAAGAACAAGGCTTTGAATTAAGCATGATTCCTTTTGATTCCGGCAAAAGTATTGTAGAAAACCTTGCTGCAACAAACTGGTCTGTGGCAGGCTGCGGTGCAGTTCCTTCACTTGTTGAACCTCTCAGCGATTATGTTTATATTGTTGGCGTTGCAAATGACGAATCCGCCTCCAACGCCATTTATGTTCGCA
>CAOMFZ010000039.1 GCA_948482415.1 uncultured Mailhella sp. | reverse complement strand
GCACTGCAAGTTCTTCATTGCCTGTTGCTTCTGCCTGCGTAATACCGTCGCGGATAGCTTCACGGCGATAGGTCATGGAGCGGAGGTTATAAGCGGAAGCACAGTCCCAATGATAAGCCTGCGCAACTCTTTCTTCACCCACAATATTCAAATAGGTGTCCTGCAAACCGGCAAATGCTTTTTTGCGGGAGTCTTCACCGGCAGCAGAAGAACGGACAGCCACAGGCACATCTTCCGCACCTGCTTCTTTACAAATGGCTTTGTAGGCTTCACGAACTGCCGTATCTACTTCTTTTGGCAAATCAACAGACAAAATCGCAGACTGCACTAAAACAGAACGTTTACGAAGCTGGTCAATCACTTCCTGAGAAGTTGCAAAACCTTCAACAACGTTGTTGACAAAGGTACGCAAACGAATTTTAGTTGCATTAGGTTCTTTTGCGTCTGCCTTTTTAATTTCTTTACCAAGATTACGAACCAGTTTTTGCAGGTAATCCGGGTCACGGTTAATTTCGGGGTCATTCCAGTCAATACGAGAATATTCTCTTTCAACAAGGGAACGAACAAGAGCTGCGTTGATGCTTGTTTCATCTAAAACTTTGTGGAAGTTAATAGAGGAAATAGCACGGAATTGAGGACTGCGAACCCCTTTTATTTCATGGATTTTCGCAGTGTTAAAGTTTTTGCCGCCAACAATAATTTCAGCACTTTCACCAATAGTCATAATGTCAGCACCGGTGAGAACCAATTTTTCTTTCAGTGCCTCGATATTAGGAGTTTCAGTGTTCTTTTTACTCATTTGTTCCTCCGAGAAATGCGTCCATTAACTCGTGTTTTTATTTATGAATTTGTTTCTTCACTAGAAATAAACTTTGCCTTGTGGGAGGCAGAAATTTTTGTCCCGCAATAGGGGCAGAAACTTGCGTCCGCATATGCTAACGGTTTGCCGCATGCCTTATTGGGACAAACAAGCGGCATACTGTCAATTTCCATAATAAGTTCACCCTCATGAACAGGCGTCATTTTGCGTGAAACTTTATAGTCCGCCATTTTATAAACCTTGGTAACAATACCGTTACGAGGAGACAAAACAGCTTTTTCCTGTTTCATAATGGAGATATTGAAAAGTTCCTGACCTTTCTTGACTATATCACCAACTTTTACATATGTCACCCATAAATCACCATTGGAAGGCGCACCGATTTGGTTTTTGTCATTGGGGTCAGCCATGAGCACATCTGTGCTTGCCGTACCTGTCGGATTGGCAACCTGCACCTCATGGGTCATAAACTGGGAGTCATAGGCATACCGAACTTCGACCGTTCCTTTGGCAGAAACAGGACTGATATGATAGATAGTTACGCTGTGAGGTTTGCCGTCTTCATCCACAAATTGCAGTTCGCGTCCAATTTCAAGTCCTTCAAACCAAACATCAAGCGGCAAAGCATTTGCATCACCAAAATCTTGCTTGAATTGAATATTTTTAATGGAGTCACCCGGGTGATTCATATACATCACAAGCTCTTCATCAGTAGGCTTGCGTTTTAATATTTTTTCACAGGCTTTTTCTTCTGCGGCAAAATCTGTTGGTTCCAAATGATCCAAAGGACTGTCTTCGGTTCTTTCCTGTAAGGCATGTTTCCATTTATCGCCAAAGGCACTTTGGTATACCCAGTCAGCAGGAAAACCAAGCGGCAGTTTGCCGAATTTACCAAGCAGCAAATTACGGAACGCATCGTTGCAGTCCTGATAAATCATCAGACGTTCTTTTTTCATTGCTTTGGGTAAATCTTCTTCCTTAGTATTCACAACAGTTTCAAGAATATTCAGGAGTTTGGCTACTTCTTCCATGCCCCCGCGCTTCCACGCGCCGGTCACGGCAAGAAAAGCGGTATTCCAGGTAATTTGAGAACCCGGGGTTACATCATGGTATTTTACAATTTGGCGGATACCCGCAAGGAAACGCAGCATGTATGGCAGCAAGTGAATATACCCCTGCTTCATTGCGCCTTCCTGAGAGGAAGAAGTTGCGCCGCCGGGCATGCCGTGCATAACAACATCATGGTCAATGCCCTGGAAATATGGTGCGCAGTATCTGTCATAATACGGCATGATTTGTTTGAGCACAAAATTTGCGTCCCTAATCATATCCTTATTCAGGAAGTTTTTAATTCCGTATTCATCTTCCAAATGGGTTGCCGTGGAAAGCACATCGCCCTGTCCGTAACTGCGAACCCCTGCACCAAGGGCAGCATCTAAAATATGCGCGCCGGCTTTAGCGGCTTCTGTGAGCGCAGGCGTAAATAAACCGTCTGTAAAGTGGCGGTGATAATGCAAAACAAGGCTTGGCCAGCGTTTACGGACTGCTGTTACAAGTTCACGCACAAAATGCGGTGAGCAGTTGCCTGCCATATCCTTGAGCCCTAAAATAATCATATTGGAAGCCCGTTCTGTACTTACGCCCAGCACATTAGCCGTCATAGTCAAAATATCTTTTGTGGTATCAAGGTAATAATCAACATCAAAACCACGATTAGGCGTTACAGACAAAGCCGGCTCAAAAATAACGTCATTACGGCTCAAAATAACTTCGGCAAGAGGTTTCATATTACGGATATCATTGAGGAAATCAAAGCAGCGGATAACATGGTAATCTTCGCAGATCATTTCACAGGTACGCTGCATAAGATTTCTTGGCTGCGGAGAATAGCCGAGCACGTTGGTGGAACGGACAAGGATTTGTTTCATGGTTTTTGGTGCAAAATTATTCCATGCCTTTGCTTCGCTGAACGGATAGGTCATATTTGCCATCATATTGACATGGAAGTGAGCGCCGCCGCCATTTTCCAAAGAAAAGAACTGGCAGTTATCAAGATATGGTCCGACGAGCTTATCTTCTGCCAAGCGGAATCTGTTGCTGCTGTTGGACTGGGTTTGATCACGGCAAGTGGTATCCGTAAAATGTATTCTATTGGAATCACGCACAAAATCCAAAACAGCCTGACGGTCGCCTGTAGGATAAACGCTTGGCGTCTGGCGAACTTCCTTTTTTATATGGGGAAGAACAGGCTCAAAATGAGGCATGCGGGGCGTATCACTGGTGCGGTATTTTCCGCGCTGAATATGAGGATTGTAACCCTTGGCAGAAATTTCCGCAATCAAACGGCTGAGACGTTCCGCTTCCGGGTATAAATCCTGATACTTCAATAATTCCGGAGTGTTTTCAATAAAGGTTGTATCAAAATTAGCATTCAGGAAACGCTTATTTTTAAGAACATGACGGAAAAACGGAATAGTTGTTTTAACGCCGCGGACACTGTATTCGTCCAAAGCACGCGTCATAATACTGCATACTTTATCCCAGCCAAGCCCGTATGCAATCAGCAAAGATCCCGCTGAATCATAATTAGAGGGGAAATCATAACCGGCAGATAAGTTGGAGTCGATACGAACACCGGGACCACCGGGAGAAATATAACGGGTAATCCGTCCGGAGTTGGGAGAGAAGCCGTTTTTAGGGTCTTCGCAGTTAATACGAACCTGCATGGCAGTGTGATAGCCATAGGTATCTTCATCATTGAAAGCTAACTGCACACCAAAAGCCAGAGCGATTTGTGCTTCAACAAGGTCAAAGCCATAACGGCTTTCCGTAATGCCATGTTCAACCTGCAAACGGGTATTGACTTCAATAAGATAAGGGGTTCCGTCACTTGTAACAAGAAATTCAACAGTGCACAGGGAATGATAATTAACCGCTTTAGCGAGACGTATGGAATATTCTTTGAGGCGTGCACGAAGTTCAGGCGTAATGCCTATCCACGGAGACGGCGTAATTTCGATTAATTTTTGGTGGTTGCGCTGTACAGAACAGTCACGTTCGTCACAGGCAAAAACATTGCCGTATTTATCCGCAATAACTTGAATTTCTATATGGCGAACATGCTCTAGATATTTTTCAACGAATAAACGGGGGTTGCCAAAGGACGCTTCAGCCATGGTAGACGCTTTTGTAAAGGCGTCTTCAAGGGTACTTTCATCACGAATAACAAAAATACCGCGGCCGCCGCCGCCGCCCTCTGCTTTAAGCATGGCAGGCATGCCGATTTCGCGGATAATTTTTTTTGCTTCTTCAACAGAAACAGCTCCCTCAGAACCCGGAACGACAGGAATACCTAATTTTTTCGCAATATTACGGGCTTCAACTTTATTGCCGAGCATACGCATGGCATCAGCATCAGCGCCAATAAAAACAATGCCTGCTTCCTGACATTTACGAGGAAATGTATCATCTTCTGAAGCAAAGCCCCAGCCGGGGTGAATAGCAACAACACCGCGTTTTTTTGCTTTGCTGATAATCAAATCCAAATCTAAATAAGCAGTAGGGTCAGAGCCTAAAAGCATAAGTTCTTGAGCAGAAGCAACAGCAGGAGATGTTTTATCCACATCTGTTGCAGTCATAATTGCCGTAGCATGGAAACGTTCACGAATAGAACGACAAATACGACGAGCAGGAATACCACGGTTTGCAACAAGAATCGGTTTACCTTTTAATTCTTGCAAGAGCTCGTCCATAGCTTTTGGAGTCATAATCAACCCTTCTTATTTAGTAATGGAACCACCAACTATATACATTAATCCGTTTTCAGAAGAGAGCAGAAGCTCCCCTTCTTCACCCAAGCCAACAATTTGTCCTACAATATCACTGGCAATATCACTGGCAATATCACCGGCAATATCGCCGGAATAAAAACTGTCCTTGACTAAGGCATCTTTTATGCAAACAGTCTCGCCCAAAAAGGCAAGATATTTTTTGCACAGTGTATTCCATGTCATGTTATTGTAAGATATTAGATTTTTTTTATACCATATATTTATTTCTTTCACAAGCGCAAAACAAAAACCCAAATTTATAAAAATTTTATCAACTTCTTCTATTTTATCAGCATGTTGAAAACTATTTTCTGCATTTTTTTGTACGCCCCCAAAAAGAGAATTATTAAAATTATTATAAAATTCCCTTTGTCTGTCAGGCATACTAAAATTTTTTAATTTTCCTGCTGAAATTAAAAAATTTTCGCGCAGAAGCTCATTGGGCGGAGCGGAAAATACATTTATTCCCATACCGGCCACAAGCGAGTTATTGCGCTCTTCCAATAAAATACCGCCGACTTTTTCATAACCGTATTCTGTTTTCTGCACCACATCATTAGGCCACTTGAGTTCAACCGCAAAACCAAGCTTTTCCAGAGCATTTGCAGTTATTGCCCCAAAAGCGGGCGCCGCCGCTTCGGTATTAAAGGGATAAGCATCGGGCAAAACAATGGCTGTATATAAATTATCCTGCAAAGACTCCCATTTTCTTCGCAGCTGCCCTCGCCCGCAAAGCTGTTTTTGGCAGACAAAGGTTGTAAATGCATGCATTTCCCTTTCCTTTGAAAGCTCATGAGCTTTATCCAACGTACTTGTTATGGTATCAAACACATATACATCATAATCAAGATTAGAGGGAACAGCCCAAAAATCCCCTTGCCTGTCACAATTTTTTAATGAACAAAAAGCATTATGCTTCTTAACAAATTCCTGCTCAAAGAAACATAATGCCTGCGTATTTTTTTGTGTATCCATTTATTTTACTTCAACTTTATTTTCAACAATCGTATCACGGACACCGAATTTTTTAAAGCGCTCCTGACTTTCTTTCAAACGTTCCTCTGTGCCAATTAAGAGAACATGAATAAAATACCAATTCCCTTTTGCATCTTTTTTGACATTTTTCTTTGTTCTGAAACCGTCTGATTCCAATTTCAGGCGCAAATCATTGGCTTGTTCTTCACTTCTAAAGGCAGCCACGCGAATATCATAATCAAATTTTTTATTCATATTGGCTAACGCAGCTGCTTCTTTTTGAGCGTCCGCCTGCGCTTTCAGGCGTTCTTCATTAGCTTTTTTCTCTGCTTGCTGTTCTGCAAGAATTTCCTCTGCTGTTTTCTTTTGAGGCTCTTTTTTCAGCGAAGTCATAAACTGCAAATCTTCCTTGGGCATAACAGGCTTGACTTGCTCTTCCTGAACTTTGGCAGTCAAAGGAACAGGCTTTTCTTTCTGCACAGCCGGTGTCATGCCTTTGCCGATAATCAGCCCAAACAAAAATGCAAAGCCAACAGACGCCAAAATAGTCACAAGCGCAGTAATACAGGCAGAAGTACTTAATGTAATTCCTTGTTTTGCCTGTTCTTTTTCGTTTGGCACAACTTCATCTGCTTCATTTTGTTCTGCATATTCCGCTTCGCGGGGTTTTGTTTTGAGAAAGCCTTCTTCCATTTCTTCTGGCTGAATACGTTCTTCCTGTTCCTCACGTTCTTTGGAAGCCAATAACTTTTTTACGCTTTCAAAAAAAGGATTTTTTTTATTTTCAGGTGTATTTCGATAATTGGGACGAGCCACGTTTCTTTCCTCTTACATGGTTTCCGGTGCATGAACACCTAATAAATTCAAGCCATTAGAAAGAACAGTCGCCACAACGCGAAGCAGTGCCAAACGTGCTTTTATTGTTTTTTCATCACCGCTTAAAACCGGCGTATTTGCATAATAACTATGGAATTTTCCAGCCAAATCCATAAGATAGAAACTGATAATATGCACAGCCTTTGCCTTGGCGGCGTCAAGCACAGCTTCTTCAAAATGCAGAGCGGAACGAATAAGCCCGATATCAGCACTGTCTGTCAAAGCTGCCAAAACATCCAAACCTGTTTTGTCATCAAGAGTATGCCCGTTTTCTTCGCCGCGGCGGAGCAGGGTTTTAATCCGCGCATGAGCATACTGCACATAATACACAGGATTTTCCAAATTACGCTGTTTGACTAAATCCAAATCAAAATCAAGAGGCTGGTCGCTTTTTCTGGAAAGGAACATAAAACGGGCAGCATCAACACCCACTTCATCAAGCACTTCCCGCAAAGTAATAAATTCGCCTGCCCGGGTGGACATGGCAACAGGTTCACCGCCGCGAAGCAGGTTGACTAATTGAATAAGGATAACTGAAAAATCTTCTTTTGGATTTCTGCCAAGGGTTTCGATAGCTGCGGCAACGCGAGGCACATAGCCGTGGTGGTCTGCTCCCCACACGTCAACAAGCTCCTCAAAGCCGCGGTTGAATTTATCCGCATGATAAGCAATGTCAGAAGCAAAATAAGTTAAAAATCCGTCACTTTTGCGCAGAACACGGTCTTTATCATCGCCAAACAAAGTAGATTTAAACCACAAGGCATTATCCTGCTCATACACATAGCCGCGTTCTTTCAAATTATTCAGGGTCTTTTCAACAGTGCCGTTATTGACAAGGCTTGCTTCTGAAAACCAAACCTGATGCTCCACTCTGAAATCATTTAAATCTTGTTTGATGCCATTCAAAATTTTGTTCATGGCATATTCATAGCAGCGGTCTTCAGCGTCCGGATAAGTGGGAAGCTTGGGGTCTTTTTCAAGCATTTCTTTAGCAATATCAATAATATATTCCCCTTTATAGTAACTCTCAGGATACGTCGTAGGCATATGACAAAGGTCCTGCATTCTCAGCCATGTTGAAAGCCCTAAAATACGCATCTGCAAGCCGGCGTCATTGATATAGTATTCTGTGCTGACATCATAGCCAGCAAACCGCAAAATTCTGGCAATACTATCCCCTACAGCCGCACCGCGTCCATGCCCGATATGAAGAGGTCCTGTGGGATTGGCAGAAACATATTCCACATTGACGCGTCTGTGATTGCCATAGGTTAAAGAACCGAATTTTTCTTTCATGCTTTCCATGAGAAGAACTTGCTCATGCCAAAAACTCTGTTTAAAGGTCACATTGATAAAACCGGGACCGGCAATTTCAACTTTTTCAATAAGCGGATTTTTTTGTAATTCTGCGCAAATGTCTTCTGCAACAGCGCGGGGAGCTTTTTTGCAGATTTTTGCCAGAGTCATGGCAATATTGGTTGCCAAATCACCGTGCTTTGTATCTTTAGGAAGCTCAATAACAGCCTTTTCAGGCCATTCCCAGTTTTTTTCTTTGACAATATTTTCCAGTGCTTCTCTTAAAACTTGTATATCACGCATAATAGAACCTTTTTCTATTGAATTTCTTTACAAAATTTGTTAGTGATAAAGTATATAAAAAATGCTCTTGTTTAGCAAATAAAATTTTTACGGCCCGCTTTGTTCTATTTCATAGAACAAAGCGGTATGGATTAGTGATTCATCATGCTTGATAATTTACTTTTTTTTCAATTCAGCAGCATCAAAAATGTCCATTGCCTTTTTCACGGCAAAAACAATAATACCCAAAAATCCCTTGGCAGTATTGCCTTTGGGCGAGGTGAAGACGATACGGTCATACTCAAAAACAGAAAATATTTGTTTGAAAAACTGCATATACCTGTTTTAGAAGTACACCAAATCCACTCTTCGATTTTGCATTTTAGCCCTGCTGAAACGCTTTATTCTGAAAAAGCAAGTCTTGAGGGTGACGGTATTGCCACAGATAAAGCAAAACATGCCCTCCTTATCAAAACAGCCGACTGCCAGCCTGTTCTTTTTACAGACAAACAAGGAGAACATATCATGGCTCTGCACGTTGGCTGGCGCGGCAGCAGAAATGATTTTATTGCGCAGGCAGTTGCAGAATTTTGCGAAAAATACAAAATCCCTGCCGGGGATTTATCAGCAGTCCGCGGTCCAAGCCTTGGACCAAACGAAGCGGAATTTACCCATTTTGCCGCTGAATGGGGCGATGCCTATAAAAATTGGTATAATGCAGAAAAACAAACCCTCAATTTATGGGAACTGACCCGCTTTCAATTACAAAAAGCGGGGCTTTTGCCGGAAAATATATATGGCATTGATTTCTGTACAAAAACAATGCATAATCAATACTTTTCCCACCGCGAAAACAACCAGACAGGCCGCCAGGCAAGCATTATCTGGTTTGAATAAAAAATAAAAGCCGGAACATTCACAAAAAAATTGCAATAATTATCATATATAAATAAAAAATACCGAAATATCAAACCAATCTAAAATTCTAAAATAAATTTTGTACCTTTTTCAGGTTCACTTTCAAGCTTAATCTGAATATTATGCAGTATAGTAGCATATTTTACAATGCTTAACCCCAAGCCGGAACCGCCTATTTTACTGTTGTGGCTTTTGTCCACACGATAAAAACGTTCAAAAATCCGCTCTTGATACCGCTTATCAATCCCAATTCCCGTATCTTCAATAATAATTTTACTTGTCGTTAAAACTTTTCCCATCCAAATTTTCACTGTTCCATTCTCTTTATTATACTTTATTGCATTTTCACAAATATTATACAGCATTTCATCCAAAATATACCGAAAGCCTGAAATTTGAATATTTTCACCAGTCAGTTCAATATGCACATTTTTTTCAAGAGCAAAAGGATTTAATCTATTACAAATTTCCAAAAGCAAAGGATAAAGCTCCACATCTTCTTTATGCAGTGCAAGTTTATCTTCGTCCAATTTTGATAAAAGCATGATTTTGTCAATAAGCACAATAAGTCGTTGTGCCTCATGATAAATACGGCCTGCAAAATTTTCTATATCTTTTTTTTGCACAATACCGTCTTTTATCAGCTCTGCATAGCCGGAAATTGAAGTAAGCGGAGTTTTCAGCTCATGGGAAACATTGGCAGAAAATTCTTTGCGTATGGTATCAATTTTTTCTTTTTCCATATTTTGTTTTTCAATACTGACCAAAAGAGGCATTATTTCATCATAATTTTTTCTTTCCAAAGGATTGGACAAATTAATTTGATTGACGGGCACAATGATTTTATTCACTAAAATTTTTGCCAATATATAAGCAAGAATAAACATAATACACGCAGCAGCCAAAATCACCGGCAATATCCGCAAAGCAGTTATCCACATTGCATCAAATTTTTTGGCAATACGCAAAATATTATTATCAACCATTTCAGCATAATAATACATTTTTGTTCCAAGGGTTTCAGAAGTTCTGATATCTTCCCCAATTTTTCCTGCAAGAGCTTCCTGCACTTCCGAACGCAGCAGATGATTTTCAAAATCAATATCCCTATTTGAGTCATAAAGAACATTGCCTGCTTTATCAATAAGACTGATACGAGTATCATAAAGTACTGCATCAATGGTAGGCAAAAAAACACTGCCGGTATTTGCCAGTAAGCGTTTTATATACTGCGCTTCCTGATGTACTTCATAAATACTCATATTCATAGTCTGACGATAAATAATATATGTAAATATGCTATAACTGATAAGCAGAGTTACAGCAATTAAAAGCAGCATGCCCTTATGGATTTTTGTTTGCAGTTTCATACTATTTACTCATTTTATAACCAATTCCGCGTATCGTTTCTATTTGATTTCCGCTTTGCCCAAGTTTTTGACGAAGCGTTTTAATATGTGCATCGACTGTTCTTGTTTCCACATAAAAATTTGCTCCCCAAATTTCTTCAAGCAAAGTATTACGAGAAATCACATGTTCAGGATTACACATAAGTTTCTTTAATAATTCAAATTCTTTAAGTGTAAGAATAACCGGTTCGCCATTGCTTCGCACTTCATATTTTTCTAAATCAAGAACAATATTTCCCAGGCTTAAACTATGTTCCTGCTCTTTCTGCCCGGTACGCCGAAGGACTGCCTTAATTCTCGCCACAAGTTCCATAATGCCAAAAGGTTTGGTAATATAATCATCAGCTCCTGAATCCAAACCTTTGACCTTGTCATATTCTGCTCCCTTTGCTGTCAGCAAAATAACAGGAAAATGCTTTGTTTTGGGATTACTCTTTAATTTTTTCAAAATTTCCAAGCCATCTAAATCCGGAAGCATAATATCAAGCAAAATTAATTCCGGAAAACAATTCTCAAGTGCTTGAAATAGTTCCTTTCCGTCTGCAAGTCCGCAAGCCTCAAAACCCGTTGCCTGCAAAGAATATATAATTAATTCCCGAATATTATCTTCATCTTCCACACAAAAAATCATGGACTATTCCTTCATGCTGTATGATTTATGATTCCCCGTGAGGGCAAATTCCACCCACTCTGCAATATTGGCTGCATGGTCGCCGATACGTTCAAGATATTTTGCAACCATAATTAAATCAATAGCTAATTTGCCCTGTTCAGCAATATTTTTGTTAATAAATAAAATAAGTTCTTGTTTAACCTCTTCAAATAATGCATCCACATGCTCATCTTTTTTGATAATTGCCTGAGTCAAAGCTAAATCATGTTTAACATATGCTGTGACACAGTCAGAAACCATTGCCATAACGCATTTGCTCATTGCCCCAATTTTTGATAATTCAAAATGATTATACGCCGTATCATTCGTGATAATTTCTGCAATATCAGCAGCCTGGTCACCAATCCTTTCCATATCTGTAATGATTTTCAATGCTGCTGAAACTTCCCGTAAATCTTTGGCAACAGGCTGCTGCTGAAGTAAAAGCCGCAGACAGAGATTTTCTATTTCTTTTTCAATGGCATCAATTTCCGATTCCACATCATAAACAGTTTTTGCCTTGCAGCTTTCATTTTTCAGCAAAATCGCCGTTGCCTTGCAAATGGCAATTTCACAAAGTTCTCCCATATAAATGAGATGTTCATGCAATTCACTCAGTTCCTGTTCAAATTTATTGCGCATTATCCAAATCTCCCTGTAATATAATCTTCTGTTCTTTTATCCTGCGGAATAGAAAAGAGTTTATCTGTCGTATTGTATTCAATCACCTCACCAAGCAGGAAAAATGCTGTATTATCAGAAATACGCATTGCCTGCTGCATATTGTGAGTAACAATAACAATAGTATACTGTTTTTTTAATTCTATCAGTAAATCTTCAATTTTAGCTGTAGAAACAGGATCAAGGGCAGATGTTGGTTCGTCCATCAGCAAAACTTCAGGATTAACCGCCAAAGTCCTTGCAATACAAAGCCGCTGCTGCTGACCGCCGGAGAGCCCCAAAGCATTTTTATTCAGCCTGTCCCTGCTTTCCTCCCAAACAGCGGCTCTTTGCAGCGAAGTAACCACAATTTCCTCTAAATCCGCTTTTTTTGTCACGCCATGCGTTCTTGGTCCATAGGCAATATTATCATAAATACTCATGGGAAAAAGATTAGGCTTCTGAAAAACCATACCTACTTTTTTCCGCAGAATATTGACATCATATTCAGTATACACATTTTTATTATCGAGCAGGATTTCTCCCTCAATTTTGCAGTCTGGAATTAACTCGTTCATCCTGTTTATCGATTTAAGAAGCGTAGACTTTCCACAGCCTGACGGACCAATAAAAGCTGTAATATTTTGTGCCGGCAAACAAAGATTAATATTTTTTAATGCCTGAAAATCATCATAAAAAAGATTAATAGAATTAATGGTAATTTTATCCATAAAAGTTCCTTAGATACGAATAAGTTTTTTTGCCAGGTAATACGAAAAACTATTGATAATAACCACGAGCAGGAGCAAAACAACAGCTGCGGCATAGGCTTGATCCATATACAGTCCCTCATTGGCGAGAGTAAACATGTGAATTGCCAAAGAACGCCCTGAATTCATGATAGAATGGGGAAATTGTGCCACGGTTCCCGCCGTATACATTAACGCAGCGGTTTCTCCCACTATTCTGCCGATGGCAAGAATAATTCCAGCTAAAATTCCAGGAACAGACGCAGGCAAAATAATTTTAAAAATTGTCCGCAGTTTTCCTGCCCCAAGCCCAAAACTTCCTTCCCGATAACTATCAGGCACTGCAAGCAGAGCCTCTTCTGTCGTACGAATAAGAAGAGGCAAAATCATAATACTCAATGTCAATGCCCCGGAAAGAAGAGAAAAGCCCAAACCGCAATGAATAACAAAAAAAAGCATACCAAAAAGACCATAAATGATAGAAGGTATACCTGCCAGTGTCACTGTGGTAATGCGGACTGCTTCAACAAATTTACTGTTTTTTTCAGCATATTCCACCAGATAAACGGCAGAAAAAATCCCAACAGGCGCGGCAAAGAAAAGAGCAAGAACTGTGATAATAATGGTATTAAAAACAGCCGGCATTACTGAAGCATTTTCTGAACTATATTCCCAGGCAAATGTTGAAAATGTAAGAGCTGGAAGCCCCTGCACAACAATATGAGCAATGAGATACAATAACACGCCAAAAGTAAATAAAGCAGAGCCAAATACCATTATGCACAGGAAAACAGATGCCGGTGAATTTTTATAACGTTGAAAAATTTTCCAGACAGAACGCATAATAACTCTCATTTTCCTTTTTTAGTCATGTTTTTCCTGTTGATACAGGCAAGACCAAGATTAATCATTAATATGAAACAAAATAACACAACGCCTGTGGCAATAAGAGCTTCCCTGTGCAAATCTGCCGCATAGCCCATTTCAATCACCACATTTGCCGTCAGCGTTCGCACACCTTGAAAAATATCTGTTGGAATACGTGCCTGGTTTCCTGCAACCATAATGACTGCCATGGTTTCTCCGACCGCACGGCCAATGCCAAGCACAATGCCCGCAAGAACACCTGATTTCGCAGCAGGCAGAACAACATGAAAAACGCTCTGCTCATGACTCGCCCCAAGAGCCACAGCTCCTTCATAATAAAGAGCTGGAACAGCACGCAGCGCGGATTCTGTCACACTGATAATTGTAGGCAAAATCATAATTCCAAGTAAAAGTGAAGCGGTAACAATAC
>CAOMFZ010000038.1 GCA_948482415.1 uncultured Mailhella sp. | reverse complement strand
CAATTCCTATTCCTAAATCAAATAACACAAAGAATGTTGTTGTGGCTTGCGGATAACGGGATTTTGTGACAAGAGTCAGCGCAACCACTTGTCCGAGTGAATGAAAGTTTCCAAATCCAATGCCAAAGAGAACGCCGGCTAATAAGAGGGTAAAACTGTTTTTTGCAAATGCCAGCGTGCAAAGAGAAATAATGGTAAAAAGAAAAATGAAAACGAAAATATAATTTTCTCCTCTTTTATCATATAAAGAGCCGGTAATTGGACGGGTAGCAATGGCAGAAAATGCATAAAACAAATAGAACAAACTTGCGGCATGGATTAAATCCCGTTCACTGGCATAGGAAGTGATGAATGCCTGATTACAGCCATAGCTCAGGCACATGAGCAGCGCCACAAGGGAAAAGCGAACCACACGAGGGTCAATATAGCTGTAGAGTTCAAAAAATGGTCTGTGATGTTTTACGGAATAGGGGATTTGTTTTAATAAAAAGAAAAAGAGCAGACAGCTTATTGCTATAATTACATCTATTTTTATAATGGAAAGATATTCCACATAATTTAATAAAAGTATTCCAAAAAAAGGACCAAGAGCCAGGGAAAGGGCAGTGCTCATGCTAAATAAACTTATCCCTAAGCCATGATATTTTTGCGGAACAATATAGGCAATAAGTGTTCCTGTGATTGTGGCAATAATGCCCATGCCCATTCCTGAAAAGAAACGCTGCACATAGAGTTCAAAAACTGAATGGATATAAAAAGAAGCGGAAATGCAGAGTATATAGAATATTAATCCTGCAAATAATAATTTTTTGCAGTGAAAAAATGATAATAAATTGCCCGTAAGAAATCTCCCGACAAGACAGCCAATGACCATAAGCCCTGCTGTGAGACCCGCATCACTAAGATTAAGGGAAAAATTTTTTTGTGCATAGAAGGTACTGGTAATAAAAATCATATAATATGTTGTCATGATAAAGAAATTTATCAGAGTGACAACAGTAAAATTACGATTGCATAGTGCAGATAAAACTTGTATCGTACTTTCTTTTTGCTCAGTTTGCTGTGAGTGACGGACTTGATGTGGTTTTGGCATGATTTTCCTCTATTTTTTATAACTTATAGTATATAAAAATTAATTGCTTGGAGTAATAATATATGGCTCAAAGGTTATTGCTTTGAAAATAAAAAGCAAGAGAAAACCAAGGAAGCAGAAAAATATTCCCGGGAGATTGATATATTCATAGCCGACATGAAAGTATTCAACCGGTATTCCGCCTGCAAATGCTCCTATGGCATTGCCCAGAGTGAAGGCAAGAGGAGCTAAAGAGGAACCTAACAGTTCCCCGCCCCTGGCATTTTCCAGAACAAGAATTTGCTGGGGAGCAGAAAGAGACAGCAGGCAAAAAGAGCAGGCAAACACTAAAATTGTTGTTACAACAGGGAGATGAGCAAAAAAGAAGAACAAAAGCAAAAGAACAGATGCTGTCAGCTGCATATATTCTGAAACATTAATCGGTGAATATTTATCTGTCATTTTACCGGAAAAATAGTTTCCAAAGAACATGCCCAGTCCGGATAAAAGCATGAGCATTGGCACATGGTTTGGACTGAAACCGCTGACATGGATAAGCAGGGGATTGATATAACTTAATTCACAAAAGAAACCACTGTTGCCCATAATGATAGCACCGAATAAAAGCCAAGGGGGCAGTTTTTTTAAAAATTGGAATTGCCCTTTAAAATTGGTATAGGGCATTGGTTCAAGCGGAGGAAGCCATTTTATCAGTGCATACAGAATAAGAAAGCCTAACAAGCCAATAGAAAGATAGATTATTCGCCAAGAAATATAGTTATTCAAAAAGGTTGCAAGGGGAACACCCAAAAGGTTGGCTATGGTCAGTCCTGAAGTTATAAAAGCGGCACTTCTGCCCAGATATTGCGGGTTTGCGATTTGTTTTACGGCGACTAAGCCAACGCCAAAAAATGTTCCGTGGGGTATGCCGGAAATAAAGCGGGCAATATTCATGGAGAGATAGTCTGTCATAAAAACGGTTAATAAATTTCCGACAGTGTACACGGCAATGAGGGTGAATAAAATCCTTTTTAATGGCTGCCTTTTTGAAAAAAGGGCAACACAAACAGCCCCAAAAATAACACCGATTGCGTAAATGGAGATAAAATGTCCTGCTTTTGGGATAGAAACGTCCATGGATTTTGCCACGGCAGGCAATATGCCCATGATTACAAATTCTGACATTCCTACCCCAAAGGTTCCTAAAGCAAGGGCGATTAAACTTTTTAATGTTTGTTTGTCATTCATAATTTTTTACTCTGTTCAATATGAATATTTTTCTTTTCAGCTAGTTGGTATAATTATGAATATGCTGTATTGAAAGCGAAATTTTTAATCGTGAATTTTATACTCATTCAAAAATTTTGCTGTTTGGGCAGTGAAGTGGTCAATAATATTGCTTTTGCCCAAGTCGAGCTTTGCAATTTGTTCCATGTCAGTTGTATCTAACCGAAAATCCCAAACTGCGAAATTTTCCTGCATGCGCTCTTTTTTGACAGATTTAGGGATTACAATAACGCCTCGTTGGATATTCCATTTCAAAATTACCTGAGCCGCTGTTTTATGGTATTTTTCAGCAATTTTAGTCAGAACTGGATTGGTAAAAATTCCATTGCCGCCCTCTGCAAAAGGTCCCCAGGCTTCGGGTTGAATGGAAAGTTCCTGCATATTTTTTATGGCGTCTGTTTGCTGGAAAAATGGGTGCAGTTCAATTTGATTGAGCATGGGTTTAATTTTTGCATTTATCCATAAATCCATAAGCCTGTCAGGATAAAAATTGCAAACGCCGATTGCCCGAACATTTTCTTGTGTGTAAAGTTCTTCCATAGCTCGCCATGAGCCGTAATAATCATTCATGGGTTGGTGGATTAAATAGAGGTCAAGATAATCAATCCCTAGTTTATTGAGTGAAGTTTGAAAAGCTTTTTTGGTATTTTCATAGCCGGCGTCTTGTATCCAGAGCTTTGTGGCAATAAATAGTTCCTCTCGTTTTATGCCGCTTTCTTTGATTGCTTCGCCGACCCCTTCTTCATTAAAATATGCGGCGGCTGTGTCTATGGAGCGATACCCCACATCAAGAGCATCTTTGACAACGCGTTTACATTCTATATTATCGGGAATTTGAAAAACTCCGAAACCAAGCATGGGCATTTTGACGCCGTTGGATAATGTTATATAGTCCATGGAATTCTCCTTCTTATTTTAAATAGGGTTCAAAGATTTTTTTCAGCTGTATATCACAGAATTTTTCGCACCAGTCCAGTGGTTCAAACTTTCCGTCAGACATGCACCAGCACGTCATCATGCCGTATAATTCACAAATGAAAATATGAGTCAGTGTTTCAACCGGAGTATTTTCTTTCAGTTCATTGTTTTTTATGGCTTTTTCAAGAATGGATTTAAGTGTTTCTACATCATACTGCCATTTCTTGGGGTCTTTATCAGCCGGAACATTTTTGGGGTCTAAAACATCTCTTGTCCATTGACGGCATGTATTAATGCCGCAATATTCAACACATTCCATGAATTTGCGAAAATGGCAGGATAGTTTTTCAAGAAGCGGCTTATTTTCCATTTTTTCAAATTCTTGGGTAATTTTTTCAAAAGGAGTATGGGATATTTCCAAAACAATATCTTCTTTTCGCTTGAAATAGACATAAAATGTTCCTTTTGAAACACCGGCTTTTTGGGTGATTTCTTCCACATTGATTGCCGTAAATCCTTTTTCTTTCAGGATTTCCAAGGCAGCAGCAATAAGTTTGCTTTTGGTTTCAAGGGCTGAAATTTGTCTTTTGTTCATAGTGTCCTTCCTGAAAAGGGACAATAAAATAAGAATGACTATAAGTCAATGACTTTTAGTCAGTAAAATTAAAAAATTGTCACCGTAAGATATTAAATAAAAAAAATAGGTAGTTACTGCTAAACTACCTATAATTTTTATTCTATAAAAAGAATGTTATTTTTCTTAGTTTTCTTCTGTTTTTTCTTGCGGTTTCAGGCTGAGGAGCAAGTCCGCATTATTGTTGTTTGTCCGGAAAATTTCTGTATTTTTTTTATGAAAAGCAATAGGCAGCACTTCGTCCACATGGCTGACAAATTTCATTTTTAAACTATTGGTGATTTCTTTTGGTATTTCTTCAATATCTTTTCTATTATCTTTTGGAATAATAATGGTTTTGATATTGGAACGCTTTGCAGCAAGGAGTTTTTCCCGTAAGCCGCCAATAGCAAGCACACGTCCGCGCAAGGTTATTTCCCCTGTCATGGCAACATTATCAAGGACAGGAATGCCAAGCAGAGCAGAAGCAATAGACGTAGCAATGGTAATGCCTGCGGAAGGTCCATCCTTAGGGGTTGCCCCTTCCGGAACGTGAATGTGGATATCAATATCCTTGTAAAAATCAGAGCGCAAGCCAAGCAGATTAGCCCGTGAGCGAACATAACTGAAAGCCGCTTCTGCTGATTCTTTCATGACAGAGCCCAGTTGTCCTGTAGTCAAAACCTTTCCGGTTCCGGGCATGACCGCGGTTTCAATATAGAGGATATCGCCGCCCACCATATTATAGGCAAGCCCTGCCACAACGCCGATTTGGGCATTATTTTCCTTATCGCCAAAGCGATATTTTTGTATGCCAAGATAGGTTCGTAAATCTTTTTTTCTGACATGAACAGCGGGGCTTGTGTTTTCGTTTTCCACCATTTTTATGGCTGTTTTGCGGCAAAGAGCGGCAATTTGGCGTTCAAGGTTGCGCACACCCGCTTCTCTTGTGTAAGAGCGAATAATATCAAGCATTGCCGTATCATCAACAGATAAATTTTCTTCTTCCAGACCGTGCATTTTGCGTTGTTTTGGCAAAAGAAAATCTTTGGCAATACTCATTTTTTCGGTTTCAAGATAGCTGGAAAGCTCAATAATTTCCATACGGTCGCGAAGAGGAGCAGGAATATCGGCGAGCGTATTTGCCGTTGTAATGAAGAAGACTTTGGAGAGGTCGTAATCAAGGTCAAGGTAATGGTCGCTGAAGGTATTATTTTGTTCAGGGTCCAGTACTTCCAAAAGGGCAGAACTTGGGTCACCCCGAAAATCGGCGGTCATTTTGTCAATTTCATCTAAGCAAAACAAGGGGTTATTGGATTTTGCCTTACGCAGAGCCATGAGGATTTTTCCGGGCATTGCCCCAACATAGGTTCGTCTGTGTCCGCGAATTTCTGCTTCATCACGCACTCCGCCCAGAGAAATGCGCACAAAATCCCGTCCTGTTGCCTGTGCCACACTTTTGGCAAGGGAAGTTTTCCCAACTCCCGGAGGGCCCACAAAGCAAAGAATAGGACCTTTGAGTCCGTCCGTGAGCTTTTGCACAGCGAGATATTCTAAAATACGTTCTTTGGGCTTTTCCAAACCAAAATGGGCATTGTCCAAAATATTTTTGGCTTCCTTGATGTCTATGTGAATATCTTTGAGTTCATTCCAGGGCAAATCAAGAACCCAGTCAATATAATTCCGCGCTACAGAATATTCCGCAGAAGAGGGGGACATGGGGCGAAGTTTTTTCAGTTCGCGCAGTGCCCTTTCTTTGGCTTCATCAGACATATTTTTTTCGCGGATACGCAGTTCCAGTTCGTCAGCTTCCGCCTGTGGGTCTTCATTGCCCATTTCTTTGTGAATAGCTTTTATTTGTTCGGTTAGATAGTATTCACGCTGATTTTTTTCCATTTGGTCTTTGACGTGGCTCTTGATTTTTTTTTCTAAATCTGCCACTGCCAGTTCGCTGTTTAAGAGTTCATAGGCTTTGGCAAGGCGTTCTGCCGTGTCAAGGGTTTCAAGAACTTCCTGCTTTTTTGCAAAATCAAGCTTGAGATGGGGCATAATTGCGTCAGAGAGTTTCCCTGCATGGTGCAGGGCTGAAATGGCTGCCACATGCTCAGGCGTTAATTTCTTATTGACTTTGGAAAAGTCTTCAATGGCGTCATGGACAGCACGGTAAAGCGCTTCTGCTTCTATAGGGGTTGCGTCTATATCCTGGATTTCATTGGTAATCAGGCAAGGGAATGTGTCATTGCCAAAGGCAGGGGAAAAATCCTGCTCGTCGTGCAGAAAACTGTGTGAAACAAGAGCTTGTTCATTATTTTCAAAGGTATCCCATGTGGCGCGGTACAAACCCTCAAAGAGAACCTTTATATTCCCGTCAGGCAGGCGCATGAGCTGTAAAATACGGCTGACAACCCCAATAGAGTATAAATCCTCAGGGTTGGGCTTTTCAATATCGGCTTCACGCTGGGTGACAAGGAAAATATGTTTTTTAAAGGAACTAATGGACTCTTCAATGGCACGGATGGAAATATCACGTCCCACAAAGAGCGGGGTTATTGCTCCGGGAAAAATAACAACTTCTCGCAATGTCATCATGGGGAGAATACGATTTTGTGTATTTTCAAATAAACTCATGGCGTCCTCAAGAAAAAAATACCGTAAAAACGGTATTTTTAATTATTCTGCTTTAGATAAAAAGAGGGGTGTTTCATTTTTTTCAATAACGCCCTTGGTGATAATGCATTGCTTACCCTTGGCAGTGTTGGGCAAATCATACATAATATCGAGCATTACTGTTTCAAGAACGTTGCGAAGCCCTCTTGCTCCGGTTTTTCTTTCAATGGCTTTTTGGGCAACAGCTTTGAGAGCTTCTGTTTCAAAACTGAGCTCAACGCCGTCAATCTCAAAAAGTTTCTGGTATTGTTTGGTAAGCGCATTTTTGGGTTCTGTTAATACGCGTACCAAATCGTCCACATCGAGCTCGTCAACGTGGGTGATAACAGGAATACGACCAATAAATTCAGGGATTAATCCAAACTGGACAAGGTCAGTAGGCACAGCCTGATCCAGAAGTTCAGAAATATTCTGTTCTTTTTTATTGTTGATGTGCGCACCAAATCCCATGCTGTTGCCGCGCATTCTGGACTCAATCATTTTTTCAAGTCCAATAAAGGCGCCGCCCACAATAAACAAAATATTGGAAGTATTAAGGCGGATAAATTCCTGCTGGGGGTGTTTTCTGCCGCCCTTTGGCGGAATATTGGCTTCTGTGCCTTCAATAATTTTGAGAAGAGCCTGCTGTACGCCTTCACCTGAAACGTCACGGGTCAGAGAAGCGCTGTCGCCTTTACGCGAAATTTTGTCAATTTCATCAATATAGATGATGCCGCGGCTGGCTGCTTCCAAATTAAATTCAGCATTCTGCACCAGCTGGACAAGAATATTTTCCACATCTTCGCCTACATATCCGGCTTCTGTTAATGTAGTCGCGTCAGCAATGGCAAAGGGCACATTCAAAATGCGGGCAAGGGTTCTGGCAAGCAGGGTTTTTCCGCTTCCGGAAGGACCTGCCAAAAGTACATTGCTTTTTTCAAGTTCTACATCACCCAGTTCATGTTTAAAGAAAACGCGTTTGTAGTGGTTGTACACGGCAACAGAAAGAATTTTCTTTGCATTGTCCTGCCCGATAACATATTCATCAAGCTTTTCTTTAATTTCTTTAGGGGTAAGCAGTTTTTGGGGTTGGTCTGTGGGGGTGTGTTTTTGTTTTTCAATAATGCGATTGCAGGCATCAACACATTGATCACAAATACAGGCATTGCCCTGGACAATGAATTGTTTAACGTCAAATTCACTTCGTCCGCAAAAAGAGCAGTGCATACCTTCGTTCGTATTACTCATAAAAATAACCTATATTAAATCATGTCTGGAGGTAAGAATATTATCAATAATGCCGTATTTCAGGGCTTCTTCCGCAGTTAAAAAGTTGTCGCGTTCAGTATCGGCAGTGACTTTTTTAATGCTTTGTCCTGTGTTCGCGGCTAAAATGCTGTTGAGGTCTTTTTTCATGCGCAAGACTTCTTTGGCGTGAATTTCAATATCTGTAGCCTGACCCTGATAGCCTGCTGATGGCTGGTGTATCATGATTTGGCTGTGAGGAAGGGCAAAGCGTTTGCCTTTTTCGCCGCCGGCCAAAAGAAATGCACCCATGCTGGCAGCTCTGCCCATGCAAAGGGTGGTGACAGGGCAGGCAATAAATTTCATGGTGTCATAAATTGCCATGCCTGCGGTGACAGAACCTCCGGGGCTGTTGATATATAAACTGATTTCTTTTTCAGGGTCCTGGGATTCCAAAAAGAGGAGCTGGGCACAGATAAGTGAAGCCATAGCGTCATTGACCTCTGTTCCAAGCAAAATAATACGGTCTTTTAATAAACGAGAATAAATATCGTATGCTCGCTCGGTACGACCTGTCGTTTCAATGACCATAGGTATATTCATTGGGTTTTCTCCTTGAGCTTTATATAAGTACCCGCAGACAAAATAACTTTGCCTGCGGATATCAAAAGAATAATTAAAGAGGAAGGCAAATTTTTGACTTTAACAAAGAATATGCAAAAAACTTGCCAAAAGAATAATTAGTCAGCTTTTACTTCTTCGTGTTTAGCCTGGTCAAAAATTAAATCAAGGGCTTTGCCGGCCATAATTCTTTCCTGAATATCAGTTACCATGCCGGTATTCAAAACATGGTCACGAACTTGTTCATACTGCTGACGGGTTTCCATAGCAAGCTGGCGAATATACATATCAACTTCCTGACCTGTAACAACAAGATTTTCACGGAAAGCAAGGGACAAAAGAAATACATGGGCTTTGGTTTGGCGTTTTGCAATTTCTTCGCCGTCTTCTTTGATAGAAGCGAGGGCTTTAAGCATTTCTTCAGGATCCATGTTTTGTTGACCCAAGCTGTTTCTTGCTTCCAGCATATAGTTGGAAAGTGCTTTTTGGACCATGCTTTCAGGAAGTTCATAGTCATATTTTGCTGTAATACTGTCCAAAAGTTCCTGCTGTGCTTTATTTCTTACCTGAGCAGTTTTGGATTGTTTTACTTGAGCGTCAATCATTTGCTTTAAGGTTTCAACATCTTTGAAGCCTACTTTTTTTGCAAATTCTTCATCAAGTTCAGGAAGAATCTGTTTATGGATTTTATGTAGTTTTACTTTGATATCAATGGTTTTGCCGCGCATTTCCTTGTCGGCATAATCGTCAGGGCATACCATGGTGCCGGTAACTTCTTCACCAACGCTTGCAGTGCGTACAAGTTTGTCAATTTCTTTATTAGTGGTATCTTTGTCTTCAGAAATTTGCATAAGGAAGTTTTGTGCGCCCATGCCGGGAACAGGTTTTCCTTCATAAGTACCTTCAACGTCAACCAAAAGTACATCGCCGTCCATGGGTTTTCTGTTTTCGGTAATTTCTTCTAAAGTAGCCATAGTGCGGCGGATTTGCATGGTGAATTTTTCAATTTCTTCCGGGCTTACTTCGTCGGATTCAACTTTGACGCTGTATTCGGAAAAATCTTTCGGCAGGTCGATTTCAGGAAGAACTTCAAAGGAGCAGGTGAAAGAAAATTCTTTATTACGTTCCAATTTTGGCGCATTTTCCTTATCTTCCATATTTACACGGCTGCAGGGACGGATTTTTTCGTCATCAAAAATTTTATTGATATTGGAATTGATAAGATTTTCAGTTGCGTAATTATACACTTCATCAGCGAAACGTTTTTCAATAACAGCAGCAGGAACTTTGCCTTTGCGGAAACCGTTGAGGTTTAAATTTTTACCGTATTCGCGAATGGTGCTGTCAATGGTTTTGTTAACATCATTTGCTTCAACTGTTACGGAAAGTTTACGTTTTGTTTCGGATACTTTTTCAGTATTGTGGGACATGGTATGACTCCTTATATGATATGCCGGAAGAGGTGGCACTCTTTGGAGCCTTCAACCGGTCAAAGAATTTTTAATGGTACGAGAGAAGAGACTCGAACTCTTAAGGAATGTTCCGCTAGATCCTAAGTCTAGTGCGTTTACCAGTTCCGCCACTCTCGCATAAAATTCAGCAAAGGATTTTTTAATACATAATGACAGATTTTGCAAGTAATTTTTGTTCAAAAAAAATTTATTTTCCAAGTAATTAACCGATAAATGGAAAAATATTTTTTGCGGCATTTTATTTTTTTTGCCGTGCAGTATGCTTATTTTTTTGTTAAGTTTGTGAATATTTATTTTTATTGACAATAAAATATATTGCCTTATTAACAATATAGAGAAAATTGAGGTTTTTCATATGATAACAATGGCGCAAAGACTTGATATACGGCGGCAGCTTGTTTCCCTCACAGGGCCTATTTTTATTGAGACACTGCTTATTATGCTTGTGGGCTTTGTTGATGTTTTTATGCTCAGCCGAATTTCTGATAATGCTGTTGCTTCTGTTGGACTTGCCAACCAGATTCTTATGCTGGTGAATATGGTTTTTATGATAGGTGTTATGGGGGTAACGGTTGTTTGTTCGCAATATATTGGCGCAAAAGATGAAAAAAGTTTTGTGCAGACCATTTCTGCGGCTGTTGCCTATAATGTTTTTATGGGCGTTGTTATAGGGATTTTCTTTACCTTTTTCAGCCCGGAACTGGTGGATTTTTTAGATGCAAAAGAAGAACTTGTCGACAATGCCATCATCTATTTTGAGATTGTGGGCGGCTTGTCTATTCTTACCTGCATGAATATGACCTATTCGGGGATTATGCGCAGCTGCAATCTGGCACGCTATCCCATGTATGTGTCAATAGTTGCGAATGTCCTTAATATTTTGGGTAACTATACTTTGATTTTTGGGAAGTTCGGCTTTCCTGCTTTGGGGGTTGAAGGCGCGGCAATTTCAACGGTTATCAGCCGTTTTGTTGCGTGCAGCCTGCTTTTTTATGCGATTAAAAGTCAGCGTGTGCATGAATCTATTTTTAGAAATATGTTCCCCTTTCCTTTGGATAAACTGCGCAAGATTATGAAAATCGGCTTGCCGGGAGCAGGAGAAATGTTTTCCTACAGCCTTTCTCAAACGGTCATTGTGTACCTTATCAACAGGCTTGGTACAGAAGCGCTTGCTGCAAGAACGTATCTTGTGAATATTATTACCTTTATTTTCTTGTTTTCCCTTTCTTTAGGGCAGGCGGCGGCTATTATTGTGGGGCAGCTCGTTGGCAGGAAACGTAAAGATGCAGCTCTTCGGCTTGGGCAGTTTAGTTTAAAAATAGCTATTGCTGTTTCTGTGTCTTTGTCATTTTGTCTGGCACTGGCCGGTCCCTGGGTTATTCCTTTGCTGACAGGCAATCAAATGATTATTGATTTATGTCTGGTTATTTTATGGATAGATGTTGTGCTTGAAGTGGGCAGAGCTGTCAATATTCTTGCCGGACGTATGCTGAGTGCCGTGGGTAATCCTGAATATGCTTTTTGCGTTGGTCTGGTAGTTATTTGGGGTGTGGCAACATTCGGTTCCTATGCTTTTGGGTTATTGCTCGGCTATGGGCTCATTGGCATGTGGGTATGCTTTGCGCTTGACGAATGTTTGCGCGCTGTTTTCCTGTGGCGGCACTGGGCAAGTCAAAAGTGGGCAAAGAAGAGCCTTATCCATAATGATTAATACATGAAACTAGGGCATTTCCGATAAATCTTGCGATTTTTCTATGCAGGGGAAAAACTTTTAGTAAAAGTTTCTTCCCCTGCACCCCTTTACAAAACTTTTTAATATAAAAGCATATAAAAATAAAATTCTCAAGATTTACCGGAAACGCTCTAATAATTTTGCTTAATAATTTCCAAAACTTCTTTGTCAGCAGGGCAAAAGGCATAGTTATCAATTTCCTTGGAGCTAATCCATTGTATGTCCTTATGCTCCAGTTTTTGGATTGTGCCGCCAATTATTTTTGCGTAATAAATAAAGAGATTGACAATCACATCTTCATATTCATGGGAATGAGAATAAAATAAGCCTCCCACTTCAATTTCAACGGCAAGTTCTTCCATAAATTCACGCTTGAGAGCCTCGGCATGGTTTTCGCCCTGTTCGACTTTGCCGCCTGCAAATTCCCACAGTAAGGCTCGGGCTTTTCCTTCAGGGCGTTGGCAGATTAAAAATTTTTTGTTGTTATAGATAAAGCCTGCCACAACATTGATAATTTTTTTGTTGTTCATTTTTATTTGATAGTTATTTTATAGTGCAGTTAGGTATTAGGCATAAAAAAAGTCCACTTGGAAAGTGGACTTTTGAAAATCAGCTTTGCTCAAACTTATTCAGCAGGAGCTTCTTCACCCAAGTGTGATTTATCTTCAGAGATAACTTTTACAACAAAGGTAGGAACAACGTCTGCATGCAAACGGGCACGAACAGTGTGTTCGCCAAGAGTACGGATAGCGCCGTCAAGCAAAATGCTGTGACGGTCAATTTCAATACCTTCCTGATTCAGGAGTTCACCAATCATAGAAGTGGTAACAGAACCATAAAGTTTATCGTTTTCACCAACACGCATTGCAATGGTAAGAACGAAATCCTGAAGTTTTTCAGCAATAGCGGAAGCTGCTGTACGAATTTCGTCCATGCGGGCTTGAAGTTTCTTTCTTTCAAGTTCAAAAGCATGGAGATTTGCAGGAGTTGCGAGCATAGCCAAATCTTGAGGAATGAGGTAGTTTCTGCCATATCCCGGTTTTACTTCAACAACATCACCCAAGTGACCCAAATTTTCAATATCGGCACGAAGAATAACTTTCATACTCTACTCTCCTTACCTTATATATTGGTTTTCTTCTTTACATCACTGGAGTGTGCAGTGGTGTAGAAAAGAAGTGCCATTTGACGGGCACGTTTGATTTCGGTTGTGAGTTGACGTTGGTGTTTAGCACAAGTACCTGTAATACGGCGAGCTACAATTTTACCACGTTCAGTAATAAAATCACGCAAAATATCTGGGCGTTTGTAATCGAGCGGAAGATCTTTATCAGCACAGAAACGGCAGAATTTGCGACGAGGAGCGAATTTTTTACGGAAAGCCATTATGCAACCTCCTCAGCATTGTCGCTTAAGCGAACAGTGATGAATTTAAAAATATCGTCTTGGATACGGATAATACGTTCAAGTTCTGCAACAAGCTGGTTAGGTGCATTATATTCAAAACGAACATAAAATCCACGCATTTGCTTACGCACAGGATAAGCTAAATCTTTCATTCCCCATTGGTCTACTGCAAGAAGTTTGCCGCCTTCACGGTCGATAACTTCACTCAGAGCAGCAATGGTTTGTTCGCGCATTTCAGCAGTCATTTCTGGTGAGAAAAGCACGAGTGTTTCCATTTTACGCATAGTAATCTCCTTTTGGTCTATGGCCTTTAAGCGTAGTAAAGGCAAGGTTGAGGGGTATTAATAGGCTATCTTTGCAAGGAAGTCAAGCAAAAGATTTTTAAAAGTGTCATTTTGCCGATTGAAAAGGACGTCAGTTTTTGATACCTTATCGTATCCATTTTAAGGAATAAGTATGCGCCAATTTTTTTCTATAGTATTTTTGAGTTTTTTATTGTTTTGCTTTGTGCCCCTTTGCCATGCAAAAGAAGAGATTCATGTGGGGTATCGTTCCATATCTACTTGGAATGCAAGAGAAAATATACGTCTTGATGTGGGAATATGGTATCCGAGCCGTGTTGAAGAACGTGACTATGTTATGGACGAGTATCACATGTATGTGGCGAAAAATGCTCCTGTTTTCCGTGTTGTCGATGAAAAAAATTCACAGTCTGCTTTAAAAAAACATGATGAAATTCGTGCCCATGCAAAAAAAACTAATTTGCAAAGAAAAGAATTACAGGCGCAGTTGGACGCAGTTCCTTTGACCTATAAGAGATTTCCTTTGCTGATTATTTCCCATGCCTCAGGGCTGACACGCTACAGTTATCATACCTTGGCGGAGTTATTGGTAAAACAGGGATATATTGTGGCTGTTCCCATGCACAGCGAAGACAATGCCCATAATATGCGTATTTTTTATTCTGCAAAATCTTTTTATCAGCGGGCAAAGCAGTGTTCACTGGCT
>CAOMFZ010000037.1 GCA_948482415.1 uncultured Mailhella sp. | reverse complement strand
GAAGAGTTAAGTCTTACAACAAGTAGAGGTTCTCGTACCTGGCACTTACGCATAGTGCAGCTATAAGCGTAAAAGTGACCGGGTGACGCTCCTCGCAATGACGGAGAGATGAGAATTGAACTCTATTAACACGTCATTGCGAGCGATAGCGAAGCAATCTATTTAATTCTTGATGTTACAAGGAAATGCTCTAGTATCCAAATTGTCTAACCTGATACATAATGCTATTTTCATACGAAATACAAAAGCCCCTTTCACAACTGCAAAAGGGGCTTTTGTATATTTTCTTTTGTTATCTTACAACCAGCTTTTAAACCAGCTCTTCCATGTTCCTTCTTTCTTTTCTCTTTCTTCTTCAGCGGATTCTTTTCTGAAGCGAATATAGGAAGCATCTGCTTGTTTCTGCGCATATTCATAGACATGTTCTACATCAGGATACTCTTCCATAATGCGAAGATATCTGTTATAGGCTGCCTCATAGTTGCCCATATTCCAATACACATTGCTGATAAAAACTTCCCGTTCTGCTAACAGTTCACGGCATGTACGGAGTTCTTTTGCGGCAATTTCAGCATATTCAGTGTCAGGATATTCATTGACAACACGGCTGGCATATTCTTCGGCTATCTGCACATTGGTTGATGCTCTGTCAATGGAGCGATAACTAAGGCGCAGAGAACGTGCCACCTGCAAAAGGACATAAGGAATTGCTTCATGGCGTGGGTGCAGATTTTCAAAATCACGGTACGCATCTGCCGCGTCAAGATAATCTTCGTTCAAATAAAGCGCGTCAGCAAGTCCAAGTTCTGATTCAATAACATAGGGACTAAATGGATAGTTATCTTTGATATCTGTAAATAAGGTTGCCGCTTTGCCATATTGTTTGTCCTGCATGGACTCTGCCGCAACTTCAAATTTTTCCTGCACAGTATCTGTTGGAGTTTCCATAAAAAAACTGTCAATAAGACCGCCGCAGCCTGTCAAAGAAAAACACAACATCAAAGAAATAACTATATTACGCATTTAATTGCTCCAAATAGCGAATTGCAGAACTTGCCGCCACTGCACCATCGCCAACAGCTGTGCAAACCTGACGGCATAATTTTGCGCGGCTGTCGCCTGCAACAAAAATTCCGGGTACAGCTGTCTGCATTTCCTGATCTGTCACCAAAAAGCCCTGTTCATTGCGTTCAAGAGCTTCCGGCGCAAACTGCACATTAGGCACATGTCCAATATAAACAAAGATACCTTCAACGGCAAGTTCACGCTTTTCACCCGTTACAACATTGCGGACAACAACTTTTTTCAAGGTTGGTTCACCGGCAAGGCTATCCACAACAGCACTGGTTACAAGTTCGATTTTTTCAGGAACGGCACGGATTTTATCAAGATAAATCTGCGCACCTCTGAAGCCTTCGCGGCGGTGAATGAGATACACTTTATTCACGATGCGGGAAAGATATAATGCTTCTTCAAGCGCAGCATTGCCGCCGCCCACAATGGCGACATCCAAACCGCGGTAAAAATTGCCGTCACATAACGCACAATAAGAAACGCCTTTGCCTTTATAGTGTTCTTCTTCCTTGACTCCAAGAGGACGGCTGACAGCACCCGTTGCAATAATCACAGTACGGGTTTTGATATCTTCGCCCTCCTGCATATGCAGAATATGCATTGGTCCGTTTTCTTCCTGTGTTTCAATTTTCAGAACTTCATTGCGGATATGTTCCACAGGATATTCAGCAACATGCGCAGAAAATAAATCAGCTAATTCCCAGCCTTTTACACCTTTTGGAAAACCTAAATAGTTTTCAATTTCTGAGGTGCTCAAAACCTGTCCGCCTGCACTGTTTTTTTCAATAAGCGCAGTGCGAAGCCCGGCACGAACAAGGTAAAGAGCGGCATTCAGTCCTGCAGGACCTGAGCCGATTACAACAGCATCAAATTGCAACATCTTATAATGCCTTGTTAATTAAATCTAAAATATTACTTTTTGCAACAGCACCGGTTACCTGATCAACAACTTCACCGTCTTTAAACACAATTAAAGTAGGAATGGCACGAATACCAAAACGGCTTGGAGAAGCTTGGTTTTCATCAACATTTACTTTGCAGATAAGAGCTTTGCCGTCAAGTTCTTTGGAAATTTCTTCAACAATAGGGCTGACTGCACGGCAGGGACCACACCAGGGAGCCCAAAAATCTACTAAAACAGGAAGTTCACTTTTTAATACAGTTGCGTCAAAATTTGCATCAGTTACTTCTATAGCCATATTTATTCTCCTTTTGCCTTTTGCTCTGTTGAGCTGGAATTTAATTTTCTTTCTTTAATTAAGGTTAAAACAGCTTTCTGTCAACGCCCGAAAATGCATTTTAACGCGTTGCCCTGTAATCATTGGGGATAGGTTTGCCCCTGGCAACGGCAGTTAAATTTTCGTCATGGCATAAGCCCATTTTAGCAAGCAGTAAGCCTGTGTAGGCGGTCATAATGCCATTATCGGAACAAAATTTATTTTTGGGAATATACAGGGGCAGATGATTTTCTTCTGCAAATTCAGCGAGTTGTTTTCGTACAAAACTGTTGGCAGCAACCCCGCCGGCAACAATAATACAAGCGGGCGAAAATTCTTTTAACACTCTTTTTGCCTTAATGACCAAAGTATCAGCCATGGCATATAAATAGGACGCTGCGCCGTTTTTTGCTTCTTCATAGGCGTTTGCAAAAAAATCTTCACTATAGTTTTGCCCCAGCGGAGGAAGAGAAAGCAGTGCATTTTTGTGCTGCTCAAGCCATAAAGCCGCGGCTGTTTTCATGCCGCTGAAACTGAAATCGTAATTTTCATTTTTGGTGTAGGGACGCGGAAAAAGCGTTTTATCAATGTGCCCCAACTGTCCCAGCTTATCCAGATACATACCCCCCGGATAGGGAAGTCCCAGCATTTTCCCAAATTTATCACAGGCTTCTCCTGCCGCATCATCAAGGGTTTTGCCTAAAACCTGCATGTCAACAGGGCTGTTCATTTTGATTAAATGCGTATGCCCGCCTGAAACCAAAATTCCCAAAGCCGGAAACTCCAGCGTATTTTCCAAGCCTGCTACCAATAAATGGGCATGCAGATGATTAACGCCAATAAGCGGAATACCCGCTGCAAGATGAAGGCTTTTTGCAAAAGCAACCCCCACCAGCAAACTTCCAAGCAGTCCCGGTCCGCGGGTCACGGCAATTCTGTCAATATCAGATAAATTTTTCCCGCTTTCAGCCAATAATTTATCAAAAAGCGGACCAATAAGACGGGCATGTTCTCTGGACGCAAGCTCAGGAACAACACCGCCAAAAAGGGCATGAAGCGGGACTTGTGATGCCATAACAGAAGCAACAAGCCCGTTTTCATCAACTAAAGCCAGACCCGTATCATCACAGGAAGTTTCTATTCCAAGAACAAGCATGCTTAAATGCCTCTAAAACCCGCTAACCTGCCTGTTTTCTCAGGCAAAAGCACTTCTGTATTTTTCAACTTCTTTTTTAGAGCCAAAAATAAAAGGAGTACGGGTATGGATTTGGTCCGGCATAATTTCAAGAATACGCTTCCCCTCACCATTCACCGCAAGCCCCCCTGCCTGTTCCATTAAAAAGGAAAGCGGATTGGCTTCATAGAGCAAGCGAAGTTTGCCGTGCGTATTTTTCGTATCTGCCGGATACATATAAATGCCGCCGTAAACCAGTGTTCTGTGAAAATCTGCTACCAATGAGCCCACATAACGCAGGGAATAATCACCATGATTGAAAAGGTCCATGGCTTTTTGGTCTTCCTTGCTCCATCTGTCATAATAGGCAGCATTGACTGAATAATATTTACCTGTTTCAGGAACTTTAATATTGTCATGGGAAAGTAAAAATTCGCCCACACTGGGGTCAAGGGTAAAACCATACACGCCATGACCTGTAGAATATACCATCATGGTAGAAGGACCATACAGGAAATAACCGGCAGCAACCTGATGAGTACCCTGACAGAGAATTTTCTCTTTGGTCAGTTCGGTATCGTCATTGACACGGTAAATAGAAAAAATCGTGCCTATACTGACATTGGCGTCAATATTGGAAGAACCGTCAAGAGGGTCAAAGAAAATCACATAATTGCCATGTGCTTTATTTTTATCAATAATCACAAGCTCATCTTCTTCTTCAGAGCCTAACGCACAAACAACACCGCAATTTTTCATACGGTAAATCATGACACTGTTTGCAAAATCATCAAGCTTCTGCACCAGTTCCCCTTGTATATTCGTATCACCGGTACCGCCTAAAATATCTACAAGTCCGGCTTTGGTAACACTGCGGGAAATAATTTTTGCAGATAAAATTAAATCATGCAAAAGTGATGTAAATTGCCCCGTTGCAGTAGGTGACCACTTTAATTGCATAGAATGGATATGCTCAATAACACTGATTTCTGCCATAATGTATACCTCAATAAAAAAGCCCTCAAAAAGGGGGCTTTTTGTAAAAATTATTCTTGCCCTTTTTCCTGCAAAACGCCGTAAACTAACCGTTGTCCGCCATAATTGCGCACAATCCAGGCGCCTTCATACTGGTCATTGCTGACAGTATCATAGGATTTGCTTTTAAGTTCCTTTTCCCAGTCCAAAGCAAAAGGAGTGTCATCATAATAAAAATCACCTGTCCAAAATGGTGCTTTTTCAGACAGGAAAAAAACATGAGAGGGATCACCCACAAAAGGCAATAAGGATTTGGGGTCAAAGCTGACAGCAAGAAATGCCTTAATTTCGCCGCTCAGCATATAGGGGCGGAATAAAATAATTTCATAGCCCACAGGATTTTCTTGAATTTCCGCAATAATTTCACGCGCTTTAATTTCTCTGTCCTGAATATAATCAAAGTTTGCATTGTCAGGAACATAAGAAGGGATAGCCCCCATAATTTCACCCTCCGGAGAGAGGGCATAAATATGAGAAATCCATGGGAACTGTGAAAATAAATCGGTAATAGCCTGCGCATTGCCAAGATCAAGAATACCGTCTAAAGCCCGTTCCAATTTCGTTAATTCTTTATCCAAAACTGCAAAGGTTTTCGTCAATCTGCTGTCAACAGGAGAAATTTCTGCCACAGAAAAATCCACCTCAGCAGGCTTATTAATATGTGTATAATAAAATCTTTTTGTATCTTTATAGGTTTGCGAATCCGTAATAGCGGAACAACCAAAACAGAGAAATGCCAAACACACACTCAAAAGAATTTTTGTTTTCAAAAGACACTCCTAACTTGCACGGATTTCCAAACGTTCAGCAAGTTTTGTCAATAAATCTGCGACATCAGCCTGAGATTTTACTTTATTTTCTGCTGCGGCTTTTTCTGATGCGTCTTCTGTATTTTCAAAACCAGCCATATCCGTTGTATTTTCAATTTCTTCAACTATATTTTCGGCTGCGCTTTCAGCAAAATTTTTTTCTTCTGCGGAAATTTCATTGGCATCAAATAAATCAGGTGTCGGCGCTACATTTTTTACGGCAGGCGCATTTTCTGCAAAAGCAAGCTCTGAATTTACTTCCAAATTTTCAGTTTCAAGGCTTCCCGCCTGCTGTGTTGATAAACTTTCTGCCATAGTGCCAAAAGAAGTATCCACAAGATCATCAATAGCAAGCAGTTTGGATTTATCAATTTTCACATCCAATTCCGGGGCAAGCATTTTGATATCAGCTATGCGTTCTTCCAGTTCTTCTTTGTTGCCATAACCCTTTGCCAATAATTCACGGTAAATTTCAAGTGCCCCTCTGTAATCCCCTTGTTCTGCCAATAAATCAGCCATGCTCTTGGTTCTGAAAAGGGAATTTTCCACAGGTTCTATGGTAATATTGGCGTCTTTGATAAGTTCGGCAAGGGTTTCTTTGGTGCTTTTGGTTTTATCTTGTACAAAGGTATCCTGCTGCTGGGCAAAATTCATGTAATTATCAATATGCCCCTTGGGCAGCACGTCTGCAAGTTCTGAAGGAATTTGTCCTTTTTCTTCCGCAAAATCTTCTTCCCGATTTTCTTCTGCAAAGTCAGCCGCATTTTCCGGTTCAGCATCTTCTGCATTTTCGTCCAATACAGCAAGTTCATTATCAGCAGAAACTTTTTCCATGCACGTTTTTATTTGATTAACACTTGTGCCGGGCATTTTTGCCAAGCCGCTTTTTTCTATATTTTTCGCAATATTAATTGTTTCCGGAGAAAAAAGCGGTGCTGAATTTGTTTTCAAAGAATTAAGCCCTGCCTCCAAAACCTGCACAATACTCAAGGACTTATTGCGCATAATCGCACTCATAAACCCTAAAGCTGCGGTGAAATCAGAACTTTCGTTTTCTGTAATGGCATATTCACGCCAAGCGTCCCAAAAATCAGGATAACTTAAAAATAATGACGCTAAACGGGCAACTTCCGCTCCGCACTGGGCTTTACAGCCGCAGGTATTCAGTAATTCAATCAGAAAAAGGCGGGCTTCCATAAATTCAGGCTGAATATCAAGACCTCGGCGCAAAACTTCAAATGCTTCATTCATCATATCTGCATTATTATCTTCTGTACCAAGTTCAGCGAGCAGTCTTGCAAGAGGCAAAAACAGTTTGGAATTAGGCTCTAAAGAAAGGACTTCTTTATACCATTCTAATTTTGCATATTTTACTGTTTTTTCATCTATGGACATATTCATACCTTTCATTTTATGCAGAGTATCACAAAATTATTCATTGTGCAAATCTTCTTCTGTTTCCGTCCAAATAGAATTAACTAATTGTTTTTTTTCAAAAACATACAAAATTTCATTTTCACGAACATAATTCAGCCGTTCGCGGACAGCGCGTTCAATGTAATCATTATTATTCTGCAAAAGCCGAATTTCTTCGCTTAAAGAGGCAAGTTTTTGCTGAATATCTGCCAATTCTTTCTGCATATCAGCAAAATGCTGCTGTACCCCCTGCCAGGCAAAAAAACTTTGATCGCTGAAAAACAAACGATATCCAAGTGTTACATTTAAAAGTAACGCAAAACCCAAAAATAATGTTTGCCAGAAAAAAGATAAAGAAACAGTTTTTCTCATAAATTGCACTCACACTTCTCTATCATGAATATCAACACAAAAGGTATAAAAATAATTACAGCCGGATAAAACAGTAAAAAAGACGGCAATGTACAGTAAAATCATACCAATAAGATGCAAATCAATGCCAAAATACGCATAATTGAGCATCAATGGAATAAGCGCTAAAATTTGGAATGTTGTTTTCCATTTCCCAAAGGTATCAGCCGCCAAAACAATGCCGTAGTCCACGGCAACAGCCCGAAGTCCTGTGACGGCAAGCTCACGGACAATGACAACATGCACAGCCCATGCCGGTATCCAGCCCAAAGCACAGAGTTCCACCATGACCGTACAAATAAGGAATTTATCCGCAAGAGGGTCAAGAAATTTGCCAAGACTGGTAACCTGCCCGTACCGTCTTGCTATATAGCCGTCAATAAAATCACTGAGGGCTGCAACAACAAAGGTCAAACATGCCAAAAAACAAGCAAATCTTGTTGCGGTAGAAAGAAGCATTAAAATAGGGATAATAATAATTATACGAAGAAGTGTTATCTTCGTGGCGAGATTTAAATTCTTTGCAGAATTCCAAAAAGCACAAAAAAAATCTTTTTTTTGCTTAAGCATAAGAAAACTCACTATCACCCTAATTAATTTTATTTTTTTTAACATAATATAAAAGCTAATGCAAGAATAAAAACAGGTATTTTCGCTTTTTTTTGCTGACAAGTTTGGGAAATGAAAGAAAAAGTTTTTGTCTTTTTTTACAAAACAGGATATACAAAAAAAAGGAGAAAAAATGGCAACAAAATTTTTACGCATACGCCCCCTTGGCGGCCTTGGAGAAATCGGACTCAACTGCCAGAAATGGGAGTGTGAAGACGGCATTTTCCTTATGGACTGCGGACTCATGTTTCCTGATGACAGCCATTTCGGAATAGATGCAATTATTCCATCTTTTGACAGTCTTATCAATACAAAAGAAAAATTTTTAGGCGTTGTTTTAACCCATGGACATGAAGACCATATCGGCGCTCTGCCGTGGCTTTTGCGGGTTGTCAAAAATATCAATATTTACGGCTCTGCCTTTACCCTTGCCCTTGTCAGGCACAAGCTCACGGAGCGCGGGCTTTTGGAACGTGCCAATCTTATTTTGGTGGAAACATATGACACCATAAAACTGGGCTCACTCACCTTTCAAGCCATTCCCGTCTGCCACTCTATTCCGGGCGGTTACGCATATTTTATTGAAAGTCCCATTGGCAAAATTGTTTATACCGGCGATTTCAAGCTGGATGAACATGCAGCGGTCTATCCCCTTGAATGCAGCTGTGCCTTGCAGGAAGATTTAAAAGAATTCAGCAAAAACGGAATAAAACTTTTGCTTTCTGACTCCACCAATATTGAAAACCACAATCACTCTGCTTCTGAAACCATGGTCAAAGAGGGACTCGACCAAATTTTTTTCCAAACCAAAGGACGTATTGTTATCGCCCTTTTCGCCAGCCATATTCAGCGCATACGCACTGTTTTTGAACTTGCCAAAAAACATGGCAAACATGTGATTATCAGCGGACGAAGCCTTGCCGCGAATATTAGCATTGCACAGGAACTGGGCTATTTAACATCTGAAAAATATTATCAGGAAATTGATGAAAGCATCACGGAACTTAGCCGGGAAAAAACCATTGTTCTTGCTACCGGCACACAGGGGGAAGCCTTATCCGCCCTCACGCGCATATCTTCCGGCGAACACAAACGCCTTGCTTTACAGGAGGGCGATACCGTGATTATGTCCTCCCGTACAATTCCCGGCAACGCAAAGGCAGTTTCACGCATGATTAACCAGATGTATAAACAGGGTGCAGCGGTTTTTCACGATGAGCGCTTTACCATTCATGCCACCGGACATGCCTGTTATGAAGAGCTCAAAACGATTTTAGAACTTGCCAAACCCGAGCATTTTATTCCTTTGCACGGCGAATACAGACATTTATCCCAACATATCGGATTAGCAAAAGAAATTGGCATAGCAAACTGTCACCTTTTGGAAGACGGTCAGCCCATATGTTTTTATGCTGACGGCACGTTTGAAAAAGAAAGCAGTGAGCCCATTAATTTTGTGCTGGTGGACGGTAAAGGGGTTGGAGATGTAGGACAGCTGGTACTGAAAGAACGCCGCGTTCTCTCCAATGAGGGAATTGTCATTGTTTCCCTTGTGCTGAATAAGGAAAACGGAGAAATTATCACCGGTCCTCATGTTATTTCCCATGGCTTTGTTTTTGAACAGCAGTTCAATCATTACCTGCAGGACGCTCAATGCCTTATTTTGGAACAATTAGAACTGCTTAACGGCAAAAATCTTGACAAATTGCCTGAAATGATCCGCCTTGCCCTGCGGCGTTTTTTCAGAGACGTGCTGGAACGCGAACCCATTATTGAAAATATTATTCATTTTATTTAGCTGATTGCAGGCTGTTTACTGCTATAAAAATCTTGACGACCGGCAATTTTTTGATACACTGCACTTTAAAGAATTAAATATAAAAATAACTCTATACTTTTTAGATTTATTGCCGATGTATAAGGTAGCTTGAATTATTCGCAATTTCTAATAAGGGGATATTTATGAGTCAAGCACATGAAATAAAACCTAATTCTGTAGACGAGCAAAATAATAAAATTTTACAGTTGGTATCATTTAAACTCGGTGAAGAAGAATTTGCCGTTGATATTTTAATTGTAAGTGAAATTATCCGCCTTGTACAAATCACGCCAGTTCCTCATGCACCTCATTTTATTGAGGGCGTTATCAACCTGCGCGGCCGTGTGCTCCCTGTTGTGGGGCTTAGAAAACGTTTCCACATGCCGGAAATTGAACAGACAGACCAAACAAGAATTATTGTTATGGTTTGGGAAAATCAGCTGGTAGGCTTTTTAGTGGACTCTGTTTCCGAGGTTCTCAGAATTCCTGCCAATACAGTGGAAAATGCACCGCCGGTAGTAGCAGGTGTGGGCGCCGAATATATTGAAGGCGTTGGTAAATTAGACGACAGACTGCTTATTTTGCTGAATATGGGCTTCTTGTTCGCCAACTCCGAAATCCCGGAAACCCTCGCTCTTCCTTCTATTAAATAAGAAAACAAACACAATAAGAATACACAAAAAGCACGGATTTATTCGTGCTTTTTTTATTGCCGGAATATTTTATGGTATCATTAGAGCATTTCCGGTTAACACTAAAAATTATAATTTTACAAGGGGGAAAACTTTTCCAAAAGTTTTCCCCCTGCAAAATTCTCAAGAATTACAGGAACTGCTCTCAGCAAATACGATTTATTCGTGCTTTTCTATTTTTAATTGCTCTTCATATTCCGGAACAATGGTTATTTCCAAAGTTCCTTCGCTTTTGTCCACATGCACCAAACCGGCGGCGGCATTTTTCATGGGACGGATAAATTTTGCATAACTATATTGAATATAGCCTTTTTTCTGATCTTTGACCCAGCTTTTTAAAAGTGCCAGTGTGCCTGCTTCCTGCATGGTTTGCGGCGGGATTTCCTGTTTGGCGTGGTCACGTTTTATAATCACATGGGCAGAAGCCCCCTCGGCAATATGCACCCAAATATCATAAGAAGAAGCCATTTTCAGAGCCAAACCATTGCCCTTTGTATCTCTGCCCCGCAAAATCATAAAACCGTCAGAACTGCGAAAAATCTGCACTTCTTTGGGATATTTGCCGACAGTTTTATTTTTGTCATTTTTTACCGCAACAACTTGGGTAAACTTGCCTTTTTTATTCACATTTCCGGTTTTGCCAAGCAAGCCATAGTCTGCTTGCGGTGTTTTTTGTGCTCTTTGTTTTGGTTCTTTAATACTTGCCCCGGCACTTTCTTCCCAAATTCTATTTAAAAGTGTATCTCTCTCTTCTGCCAGTTCTTTTTTACGCCGCTCCAAATGCTCAAGCCCGCGCATGCCCCGTGCCGCAGCATGAAAATAATTTTCCATATTTTCACGAACAGTTTTTGCCTTATCCAAAAGAATTTTTACTTCCTGTCCGGCATAATCATACTCAAGAATATACTCAGCCTTATAATCAGCCTGAAACTGATATAAATTTGCCTGCAAAAGAAGTGCCTGCTCTTTTTTTTCTATGAGCTTGTTCAGCCGTTCTTCCTCTTCTGCAAGCTTAATTTCCAGACGCGCAAAACGTTTTAATTGTGCCTGCAGCTGTTTAACATTGGAATTGGCATTTTGCTTTTGAATTTTGGCTAAAACCATATCCCCAACATACAGGGATGCCTCCAATGCATTTTCAAAAACAAGTTCTTTTATTTCAGGCGAATATCCCATATTGACGAGCAATTCCTGCGGCAGTTTCCATGCGCAGAGCAGAAAATTATCATCAGCTTTCGCAAATTGCAGCGGATTATTTTCCACAGACTGATTGATTTTTAACTGCCGTGTGTTTTGTGTATACACAAAAATGTCACCGCCCCCAAACTGCAAATCCGCATAAAGAGAGGCCTGTTCTTCAAAAGGAAGATGCGGCAGTGTTTTGCGTAAAAGCGGGGTCAGTGTCTGGTATTCTTTCCAGATATCTTTATTATTAACCTGTGACAAAAGCGAAAAATCCGCCCAATACAGGGCAAAATTTTCATCAGTAAGGGCTGGCGACAGCACATACGAATTTTCAAAGGATAAATAAGTATTCTGCGGAGAACAAAGCGCATTTTCAGGACAATTAAAATACAGTTCCACACCATTTCGCAAATCTATTTCAAACCAGCAATCCTGCACTTCAAAAATAATTTTCCGTAAAAGCCAATTTGCTGTCACGGTTTTGATATGCTTTCCTGTCAGATATTTGCGCAGACGCATAATAAAAGCAGGCGGTTCATCATTTTTTGCCACACGGCTGTGGCTCAAAAACAAATACGCGTCCTTCCCCTCTTTATAGGTCAAATAATATTTTTGTGCATTAAAAGACGAAGCAGAAGGCATATTCTTTTCCGCAAAATATTTTTGCTGTATATTTCCAAGACCATATAAAGAAAAGGTAATAACCCCGTCAGCCACTTGATAAATTTTCTCAATTCTTGCCCCAATCAGGGCAGGCAGTAAATCTTCACAAAGGCGTCTGAAAAGATGTGCGTCCATATGCTCAAAAAATCTCTCACAAAAATCATTTACAAAAAAAGTTCTTTTACCGAAATAAAAGAACTTTATATTTTTCAGCTATCCCTGTGCTGCCCTTTCTGACAGCTTTTAGCTTCCCTGAATATCTTCACCCTCTTCCTGACGGGCTTTGCAGTCCACACAAAGCGTTGTTACCGGACGGGCCTTTAATCTGGCAAAGCCGATTTCTTCTCCGCACTCTTCACATATGCCGTATGTTCCGCTTTCAATACGTTGTTGTGCATCATATATTTTATGAATAAGGCGACGTTCTCTGTCTCGAATACGCAGTGTAAAGGAACGGTCAGACTCAACAGAAGCTCTATCAGTAGGATCTGCATAACTGCTTGGACTTTCAGTCAAATCTTCCAATGTTGAATCACCGTTTTGCTGTGCTTCAATAAGCATTTGGTCAAGCAGTTTTTTAAAAAATTCTAAATCATCAGGTGTCAAAGTTCCTCCTCCCAGTGCCGAAAAAAAACGGCATGAGTTGTAAGTACATTTCGCCTCGTTTACTCGAAAAATTCTTCTTTGTAAAGAAAAATATTTTTATCTGCTCTTTTCATTGTAAAGAATAAGCAAAGCCTGTTCAAGCAAGGCAAAATCACAGCATGTTCCGTCTTTTATTATCTTTTTATCATTACGATAAGAAATGAAAGGAATTTTCGCGCCTTGTGCCGCCCGCATGTCCATGATGCTGTCACCGATAAAAAGCGCTTCATGGGGATAAATAGCCCATTGTTTCAAAATTTTAATCGATCCGTCCGGAGAGGGTTTTGGCTCACAGTAGCGCACTGTCATAATAGGGTCAAAATAACCGCCCATTTCCAAACGATTTAACATATAATCAATGGGACCGGTTCTATTGGTATGAATACCCAATAAAAATTTTCCTGTTATTGCTTTCAGAAAGGAAACAATATGTTCAGAAGCCTGTATCATGGGCTCAATATCACGCGCATAGGAAACTTCCTGCACAACGGCATGCATTTGTGAGCGCAGGGCGGCAGGTGTAATATAATCAAGGGCCTGCGCTGCCGTGCTCATTTGGCAGTATTCGCGCTGCTCTTCATTGAGTTCAGGCAAACCCAGCTTTTTGCGGATAAGATTATAGAATGCCATATTTGCTTCAACAGAATCAATAAGAACACCGTCACAATCAAAAATAAGCCCCTTTGGCACTCCATGGCAATTTCTTCTTATATAATCAACAAGAAAATCCAATTCCATACAATCATCACAAGCCATATATATCCTCACACTATTTTTTTACTGCGACAAAAAGATACTCATTTTTTTTACAATAAGGAGCAAATTCTTTTCCCATAAAACGAATTAACGCGTCTCTGACAACAGAATAGCAAAGAAATTCATCTTCCTCAACAGTATTTTCCGCAAGCTGAGCAATTTCCTCTGCCATGACGTTATCGTTAATAAAATATGCGGAAACATCTTGAGTATAGAGCATAAACGCAGGTAAAACCTGTTTCCAGGAAAGCAAAACATCGTCAACTTGCTGTAATTTTTGCACTGCATCTGCATTATCATCAAGCAATGATTTCAGCATTTCCTGCTGCTTTGCCAATTTTTCATTTATTTGCACAAGCTCCAAAAATAAATTTTCATTATACCAGGCAATCAGGAGCATGCGCTGAGCCCGTTCCAAAAGAGAACTTTCCTGATTCTGTTCCGATTTTTTCCCGGAAAACTCCTGCAAAGCCTGCATTTCTGAAACTGTCATGGCCTGCACATTTTGAGTTTGGAAATTAATCGTATCAAGCAAAG
>CAOMFZ010000036.1 GCA_948482415.1 uncultured Mailhella sp. | reverse complement strand
TACCCGCGTCTATCGGCTGGACTGCGTCAAACAAATCCTTGATTTTAATCCTCTGCTTGTGGGCGATGACGGCTGGAATGTCTTTTTAAAAAATGAAAAAAGACCATGGCGCTGGCATGAACCTATTAGTTACTATGATAAACTGCCTTATTTTTATCCTCACTCCACGATTAATTTCAACTGCACCAGCATGCAGATGAAAGGTGCATCAAATCAGCGGATTTTAGACGTTCCTGCCGCGGGTTCCTTTGTGCTGACAGATTACCGCGAACAAATGGAAAATATGTTCGATATCGGCAAAGAAATTATTTGCTACAAAAACAAAGAAGAAATTCCCGATCTTGTCAAATTCTATCTGAACCATGAGAAAGAACGGGAAGACGTTATCCAAAAAGGACGCGAACGCGTGTTGAAATGCCATACCTGGACTCACAGAATGGACGAAATTATTCGCACCATGAAAATATGTTATGCCAAAAATTAATACTGATTTACTCATTATCGGCGCAGGTGCGGCAGGGCTTTTTGCCGCGTATCTTTGCCAAAATAAATGTTCTGTGACCCTTTTGGACAGTCAGGACATGCCGGGCAAAAAATGGCGCATAGCCGGCGGGGGTATGGGCAATATGACCAACAGAAACATCGATCCTGCCTATTATGTCAGCCACAGTCCCAAACAAGCCAAAAAACTTTTGCAGTCTCTTTTCAAAACATGGCAAACTGAACAAACGCTTGCCTTTATGCATGATATGGGCATGGATTTTGAAGAACGGGAATACGGGCAGATTTTTTGCAGTCAGCCTGTAAAAAATTGTATTGAAAATCTCATACACAAGCTGGCAAAAACAAAAATTCTCCTGTCTGAAAAGATCCAAAGCTATTTTTATCATGAGGAGCAAGGTGAAAGACGCTATACCATAAAAACTGCGTCCCATGAAATCACATGCAAAATGCTTCTTGTTGCCACCGGCTCAGCAGCGTATCCGCAGCTGGGCGCATCTGATTTTGCCCTGCGGCTTGCGCAAAAATGGGGACATACCATATTTCCCTTCCGTCCTGCCCTTGTACCGCTTTTTCTTCCCAAAAATTCTCCTTTGCTGGGTTTGGAAGGTATAAATCTTCCCGTGCAAATCAAAGTGTTGCAGGAAAACGGACAAGAAAAAACAGACCCCTGCGGCGTACGTCCGCTTCTTTTTACCCCTGCCGGCATAAGCGGTCCCGCAAGCCTTGTTATTTCCTGCTTATGGGAACAAGGCGAAAAACTGTGTATTGATTTTCTGCCTTATGACAATCTTCTGGAAAAGATGCACGACCCGGCCAATGGCAAAAAGCTTGTCAAAAATTTAATTTTACCGCTCATGCCCGACAGGCTTGCCTGTGCCCTCATGCCTAAAGAGCTGCAGCATCGTAAAATTGCTGAACTTTCCAAAAAAGAAAGGGAAGAGCTGGTCAAAGCAATTCACCGGTATCAATGTATTCCCACTGCCACAGACAGTCTGAAAAAAGCCGAAGCCTGCCTTGGCGGCATCGACATCGGAGAAATTTCTTCCAATCTGGAAAGCAGCTTGCATAAAAATCTCTTTTTTGCAGGCGAATGTCTTGATATTACAGGACTTCTCGGCGGATACAATATTCATTTTGCCCTTGCCTGCGCAAACAAAATTGCCCATAAAATTGCAAAGACAACAACTTGATTTTTTTTATAAAATGTTCTACATAAAAATAAGAGTTTAAAGAAAGGATGAGCTATGAAACCCATAAAAGCAACCAGAATATCAAGTATTGACAATATAGCAAAACAGCTCTGCGATGTGGATTCCCTCAAAAATGTTTTGCACTGCGGCGAATGTGAGCACCCCATGCCCTCCCATGAAGCATTGAAAGAAATTATCAGCCGTCTGAAAGCTATTATTTTTCCCGGCTATTTTGGTCCCTCTCAAGTGCACATGGAATCTATCAGCTACCATATCACAGCAAGTCTGGACAGCACCTACCGCCTTTTGACAGAACAAATACGCCGCGGCGGCTGTTTTGCCTGTGCGGATTATTCAAAAGACAGACGCGGCTGCGAAAAAGCGTCTGCTGATATCGCCATGGAATTTATGAATAAATTGCCTGAAATTCGCCGTCTGCTTGCTCTTGATGCCCAGGCTGCCTATGAGGGCGACCCTGCTGCCGTCAGTGCAGGCGAAACAATTTTCTGCTATCCCTCCATGCTGGTGATGACCCACCACCGCATTGCTCATGAGCTCTATAAGCTGCGTGTCCCCATTATCCCCCGCATGATTTCTGAAATGGCACATTCCCGCACAGGGATCGATATTCACCCCGGAGCAACCATTGGCGAACATTTCTTCATTGACCACGGAACAGGCGTTGTTATCGGTGAAACCTGTATTATTGGCTCAAACTGCCGTCTGTATCAGGGTGTAACGTTAGGAGCGTTCTCTTTTGACAAAGCTGACGACGGAACTTTAGTCAAAGGCATTGCCCGTCACCCCATTTTGGAAGATGATGTCACGGTTTATGCAGGTGCGTCTATTTTAGGCCGTATCACCATTGGCAAAGGGGCAGTGATCGGCGGTAATGTCTGGCTCACCAAAAGTGTCGGACCCGGTGAAAAAATTGTCCAAAGCCATGGCTCCAAAGCAAAAGAAAGCGATATGCTCAAAGGAAATACCGAGGAGATTACATGCAAGAGCAAAAACAAATAAGCACAATCTGGGCTTTTTTACTTGGTCTTATTTGGCCGGGAGCATCGCTGCTCTGCGCCGGAAAATCAAAAGTGGCGCTTTTGATTGGCTTTCTGCTTGTTTTTTATGCCTTTTTCCTTGCATTTATGCCTGTGCGCTTCATTGTTCTGACTCTTTTTCTCTATTTGCTTGTCCACGCCATTGCGCTGGCATACGGGCTTATTGCAGGGCTTATTGCCGCGCGTAAACCCAGAAAAGACGTTGCCATACAGGATATTTGCGCAGATATTTTCTTCTATCTCGTTTTCCTTGTACTTACCATTTTGCTGATTATTAACGTGCCGGTCAATTTCTACAAAGTGGAACAGGATTTTGAAAATGTGCACACCAATGACATTTTGGTTGTACAGGAAAAAATTCCGCTTATCGGACATCATTATAATGACACTGTTATTTTTTATACGGATAATTTTGAGGAACGGCTTGGCATTGTCAAAGCTGTGGCTGGCGATGTACTGGAATTCAAAGACGGCATTTTATACCGGAACGGCAATGAACTGGCGCAAATTGCATCTTTCCCCATTACCAAATTCATTGTTCCTGATACCCTGCTGCTTATCCAGCACGACAAGGAAAAAGATTTGCATGTGAAAAAAGATGAACAGTTTGAACTCAAAGACACACGCACGCTGACCTTTTTAACTGCCCACAGAATAAAAGGAAAAGCCCTTTTCATTCTGTACAGCAATACTTTGAAAAATATCGGAAAACGCCTTGTTTTTGCAACTGTGGCAAAATAATTTATTACAAGGCAAGAGGTAAAATCATGCAAACAGCAAAAAAAACACTGTATAAAGCAAAAAAAATTATTACCATGGATAAAGACTGTCCCTGTGCAGAAGCTATGCTCATCAATAACGGTGTTATTGAAGCTCTGGGAACGGCACAGGAACTGACTGAGTACACCCAAAATTCCAAAGTCGATATTCTTGATGTGCAGGATAAAATCATCTATCCGGGCTTTATTGAAACCCATAGCCATATAGATTATTATGCTGTTAATATTCCAAGAGTTTTCTGTGGGTTGAAATACAAAAATATTGGTGAAGTACTCGAGGCTCTCAAGGAAAGAGCAAAGCAAACAGAAGAAGGTGAATGGATTGTCGGCTATTCTTATGACGACACAGGGCTTGCTGAACAGCGTCATCTCACCAAAGATGATTTGGACAAAGTCAGCACTAAACACCCGATTTTAGTTTTTCATATTTCCGGACATGTGGGGTATATCAACAGCTATGCCATCAAAAAACTTCATCTTCTGCCCACAACTACTGTAGAAGGCGGAGTATTTGTCAAAAATGAACAGGGTGATCTAAACGGCATACTTGAAGAAACGGCTCTTTTCACTAATATGTATGATTTACCGGAACCGGATTTTGATACCTATTGCCAGCTTTTGCAGCAAGCCATGCAAACCTACAACAAATGCGGCATTACCACCTGTTTTATCGGCGGCATAGGCATTGCAAGTGACCCTGAAAAAACCATGAAAGCCCTTCTTCATCTTGAAAGAAAAAACAAATTAACGGCACGAGCCTATTTGCAGTTTGTACCTGATGTCATGAAGGATCTTGTAAAATACAGTCTTTTCCACTGCGGAAGTGATTTTATTAAATTTGGCGGACTTAAATGGGTTATTGACGGCTCTATCCAGTGCATGACAGCAGCTCTTACCAAGGGATATCACACCAAGCCGGAACATAAAAGCCAATTATTCTATACAGTTGAAGAAATTGAGAAACGCATTGAAGAATACCATTTGAAAGATATTCAAATTGCTGTTCATACCAACGGGGATTATGCTTCTGAAGTGGCAATCACTGCCTTTGAAAAAGCCTATCAAAAGCACCCTGTAAAACTCAATCATATGCTTATTCATGCACAAAATGTGTCAGAAGAACATTTGGACAGAATGAAAGCAATTGGAATAATTCCTTCTTTCTATGGTTATCATATCCATGTCTGGGGTGACAGACATGCCAATATTTTCCTTGGCAAAGAACGCACCTGTCATATGGATCCAGCCGGTTCTGCTGCTCGCAGAGACATGCCATTTTCTCTGCACATGGATACGCCTATTCTGCCGATGACAGTTCTAGACAGTATGCAAACTGCCGTTACCCGTGAAAGCAGCACCGGGCAAGTTTATGGGGAAGACCAAAAAATTACCCCTTATCAGGCATTGCAGGCTTACACTACCTATGCGGCAAAATGCGCTTTTTGGGACCATGCCATTGGTATGCTGAAAGTTAACTTTAAAGCAGACTTTGTTGTGCTTGACCATGATCTTGAAACTATTGAGCCTCACACAATCAAAAATACCAGAGTTTGCATGACAGTCTGCAACGGCAAAGTTGTCTATAAAGCTTAATAACATTCCTTTATTACAAAAAAATAACCCTCAAGCAGCCTTAATAGAAATTTTCTCTTTTAAGGCTGTTTTTGGGGTCACATACCAATTTACTATAAGCCATAAAATCTGTAATAGCAAAGTTTTTCAAGGTCAGTGATAATTAATTGCTTTTTGGTAAAGGTTTCAATGACATTTTTTTCTTTTAATTGAGCAATAACATTGGAAAAAGTCACTGTATGCATATTGAGAAGCAGCGCCATTTCAGATTGGGTAATGTTCGGACAGAAAAATTTTTCCTGATAGCTCTCATACATTTCATAAATATAGGAACAAATACGATTGAGCGGCTTAACTTTCATATTAATTCGGACAAGCTTGGAATAAGTAAAATCTTTTATGGACTGCGAATACAGTAAATTTTTTACCAACCCCACATTCATTTGCAAAAGATCTTCAAAATTCAAATCCACAGGAAAACAATAGAGCTCCGAATCTTCCAGAGCTTTCATCGGCACAGCCTTGTACTGCCCGCAAGTCAGAAAAAAAACATCAAAAAAAAGCGCCCCATATAAAAGGAAATGAGAGATAAAAGTATTTCCCTCCTCATCAATTTGATATGTACATATTTTTCCTTTTTTTAAATAGCAAAAGGGGACTTGCCTTTCATTATCCGGATAAATTATTTCTCCTTTTTTCAACGTAATTTTTTTTGCAATATCCAGAATATATTCAAAAATATAACTGGTGTTGCAAATTATTCCGGGAAGAGAACGCAAAGGAGGAACAGGCAGGACATAGTCTGGAATCTTTCTGGGTGTATTGCTAACATTTTTATTCTTATAAAAAATTAACTCCGAAAGCTGCATACTTCCTCCGCAGAAAAAAGAAAGTTCCAACCGCAGCAGTATACACCGCTGATGATTGAAACTTTCCCATACTTCCTTTTACAATAAATTGAGAAGCTCGCCAATAGTTAACATAAGAACAGGAACAACAATAATCCAAACAATGGAAACAAAAATACCCGGCTTGAACATATCTTTCATTTGATAATAACCGGAGTTATAGGAAACAAGTGAAACAGCATCAAGCGGCAGAAGCAATGCGGCAGAAACACTGAACCCCATAGGAATAGCAAGTATTGCAGCATTAACGCCCATTGTTTCTGACAAAGCCACCAAAGCAGGAAGCAATACGGCAACAATCGCGGTATTAACAGGAATAAGCAAGTGAACAGCAACTGTAAAAGCAGCAATGACAGCAATAAGCAGCCACAGCGGAGCACCTGTAACCCCTGAAAGACAGGTCGAAGCTATCCATGACGCGGCTCCCTGTTCCCAGAGCAGCATGCCAAGAGCATTGGCTGCACCGATAACCACAAGAACTTCCCATCCTATTTTTGAATTATCTTTTGACCAGTCAAAAAGATCAATGCCGGGCAGCAGAAATAACGTTGCCCCAAGAACACATGCAACAGGAAGAGGAAGATGATGAACACTGTCTGTCATCCAAACAATAACATTAACTGTAAGAATTAACAAAAATTTCTTTTCATTGCCTGACAACGCACCCAAAGCGCGGTATTCTTCTTCCGCTTTCTCCATTCCAACCAGAAAACGCATTTCAGGTTTATAGACTTTTACAATAACAAACCAGGATAATGGAACAAGAATACAAACAAGCGGAATACCAAGACATGCCCATTCAAGAAAAGTGATATCAACATGCACCATATCTTTGAGCATCCCCATTGTCAGAATATTCATGGCAGAACCGGCAGGTGTTCCAACTCCGCCAATCAGACAGGCAAAAGCCAGACCAATCATCATAGCCTGCCCAAAGGGGCTTTTTCCTTTTTCACAATTATTATTGTGCAAAATAGCAGCGGCAATCGGCACCATAACAGCCATAACAGGAATATCGGCAAAAATGCAGGATAAAAATCCACTTGCCAGCATCAGGTACAAAAGCAATTTAGAGGGATTTCCCTTGGATTTCAGACTTGCCAGCAACACAATCCTGCGGCTGAACCCTGAATTATTAAATGCCACTGACATGATAAACATGGAAAAAACAAAAAAGATGACCGGGGTGGCAAAATTTGCCATCATTTTTGGCAATGGTGTAATATGCAGAACTGCCGGCAAAACAGTAAAGAACACACCTGCAAACGCTATGGGCAGAACTTCTGTTACCCAAATGACAACAGTCGCCATAATAATGAGAATGGAATAATAGCCTTCTTTTGTTAAGCCCTCCGGAACGGGGGACAACCACAATATACCAAAAAACAAAACAATACCGATTAGATATAATAATTTCTTATTCATATGCTCTCCCGTAAGAACATTAATACGTTACAGTATTTTTAAAATTATTTTTTAGGGAAAGTAAAATTATCCATATAATAGCGGTAAGGCTTGATGGGATATTCTTCAACAGGTACACGCACCTTTGAAAAGACAGGCTGATTATCTGCCCCCTTATGAACATAAATCCAGGCAAGCCAATCAGTATTATTCCGTTCCGGATAATCTTCACGGTAATGCCCTGCACGGGTTTCTGTCCGCATAAGTGAAGAACTCACAAAAAGTTCTGAACGCATAAGCATTGTTTTTGCTTCATAATATTTGCAAAGGTCACGAGGATCGCTTGCTGTCATTTGTGTTTCAAGTTCTCTGGCGTATTCAACACGCTTCAAGGCTTTCTTTAAGGCGGCATCACTCTTAATCAGGCAGACATCAGCAGGGAAAACAATTTCCTGTGCTTCACGGATAAGATCCTTGGTATCAATTCCCTTGCGCCCGACAGGAGCCATGGCTTCCTTTAAATATTCACTTGCCATGCTTGTATTCACAGCTTTGTGCTTTTTATCAAGTGTCCTCTTTGCAGCATTGGCTCCGGCAATATATCCGGTAACAGCAGTTGTACATAAAGCCCAGCCGCCCATATATACACCCGGGTCAAAAGCTCTGCCGCGGCACGTTACATATAAACCCGGAACATTTGTTTCATAATCCAAATTGGTTGCAGGTCCGCCGCAGTGCCAGTTTATTTGCGGCATCCAACGGGTTTTGCCATTAAAAAACTTTAAGCCGTGTTCTTTGATTAAACGGTCATAATTGATTTTTGCCCAGCCGCGGACAGGTTCCATGAGTTTTGCGTTTTCTTCAGTCATGGTTGTGGTATCAAAGTAAAAAGGAGCTCTTCCTGCACGGGCTTCAAATGCCATACCGCGGGAATTATACGTTGTATCTGTATTGGAACCAAATTTTTCAGAATAATACTTCTTCATAAAGTCTTCGCCGTCTTTATTTACAAGACGGGCACCAAGAGGCAGCAAACCTGTTTGCCCTTCCCATGAAAAGACAACGGGCTGAATCCAGATATTCATAAATTCGTTATTGGCAAGGTCTGCTCCGGCTTTATAAGCAAGCCAGCCGCCTTCGCCTGTTGAATTAGCCATGGTAATATAAGAAGGACGCCAGCCGCCGTTGCCGGTTGCAAGCACAATGGAAGGCGCTTCAAACATAAAGGTTTCACCGCTTTGGGTATGGAAACCTACAGCACCCGCAGTTTCTCCTGCTTCATTCTTCAGGATTTCTGTAATTTGAACTCTAAATATACGTTTAACGCCAAGTCTGTTCAATTCGCGAACAAGCGCATCACGCATACTTGGTCCGCCTATTCCGTAAGGACGGATAAGCAGCATTTTCATGTGCTGTAAATTCCGCTGCGGAATAGCCTTTAATTTACCGTTTTCATCACGTTCAAATTTAACCCCAAGCCGTTCATAATGCTGAAAACGTTCATAGGATTGTTCCAAAATATTTTTGATGAGAGTTTGTTCGCAAAGTCCGTCATAATAATACACAACATCGTCAAGCGCCGCTTCAACCGTTGTATCCTGCACACATTGAAAATCACCGCCGGAAGCAGTGCCAAGTCCACCCCAGTCAGCAGGTCCTTTATCCACAACTACAACATTTTCTACATGTTCTTTTGCGCTTACAGCAGCCCATAAACCAGCAAAACCACCGCCAATAATAAGGACATCTGCTTTTATGCTATGATCAATATTTGTCTGTTTCATTTTTAAACTCCTTCACGTTCAAATTCAATAGTGCGCGGCTGCTTTTCTTTGATTGGGTCAACAATAATAGCGTTCACCGGACAGGCAATTTCACAGAAATAACAGGTCATACAGTCATTTTTATAGGCTGCTTCTGCCTTTGCCCCGCATGTTACACAGCGGTTAGCTTCTAAAATCATTGTTTCATAATCATAAATTGTATTGGGAGCTGCTTCATTTCGAGGACTTGCCGGAAGTGTTCCTATTGGCAGTTCCTGATTGTACCGGAATAATTTTTCTACTGGCATAGTGGCTATTTCACGTTTCTTTACAGGACGGGATTCCAATAAATCCCAGCCATTAAGAAAACGGTATGCGGAAAATGCCGCTTCCCGTCCGTCACAAACTTCATGCGCAGGATCGTGAGAAGCTCCATGGACAGCTCCGGCAGCAAAAATGCCATTGGTTCTGGTTGCCAGAGAAACAGCGTCAGCATCAATTTTATTATCCGCAACATCAATAACAGATTTGAAATTACCCGCCGTATCCTTTCCGGTGGCAATAATCACAGCCTTTACATAGTCTTCGCGAAGTTTTTGAATGGTAAGCGCTTCATTATCGCCCACAGCCGTGCCGGTCACAAATTCAATGCCGCAGCGTTTAAACCATTCAATTTGAGCGGATAAAATTTCTGAAGAAACTTTATCGCAAAGCTGTCCGCCAAGCTTTTCTTCTTTTTCATACACAACAACAGAACAACCATGCATACGCATAAAATATGCGGCTGAAAGCCCTGCCGCACCGGAACCAATAACCGCGATTTTGCCTGCGCGGCTTATTTCCGGTACAGAGGGCTCATGTTCTATAATCCAATGTCCGAGATAATCTTCCATGGCCGGAATATTCACAGACGCATCAATTTTTGCGCGGGTACAGGCTTTTTCACAATAATGAGGACATACACGGCAAGTCAGCAAAGGCATGGGATTATACTGCAATAATTCTTTTGCTGCATCAAAATGCCTGCCTTGCTGGAGTAAATGCATATAACTGCGCATATCTGTTCCAACAGGACAAATCGCGGAACAGGGAGAAGCTTTTTCCTGATGCGTATTCAATCTATACACATCAAAGGAACATGATTTAAAACAAGAACCACAGCCAATACATTTTTCTGTATCAATGGAACGTAACATGAAACCTCCACATAATTTTTAAAATCTCAAGAACGCGTGAATAAACATTCACATTTTATATGTGAAAAATATAACTCTAATAAAAAAAACAGAGATATAGTCTCAACTAATTTTTTTGCATTTTCTGAAAATTTAAAGTATTCATAAACAGAACCGCAAAAAACATGATGAATATTTTTTAAAAGAACAATAAAACAAGCATATTATACATGTTCTCTGTCTTCAGCCAATATACTGCCCGCATATTTTAATCAGAAAAACTTCAAAAAAGAACACAATCAAAAGAAATTTTTCACATTATCATTTGCTTTCATTCCTTTACCTGCATAAAATAGAACATTGAAAATTTATTCTTGCTGTGCTAGAGTGAGACAAATCTTGAAAATATAATTTATCCGATTTTATCAAAATCCATTAGAAAACTGTTTTTTTGGGGGCTTTATGCCTGATAATGACAAAATAATTTCTGTCAATTCTCCTGACAGGAACGTCACAGATCCGGAAAATTCAGAACAGGAAAATCTGTATCAAAAACTGATTGATTCTGCCAGAATCCCTGAACATTCTCCGGGGCTTATGCGCGCCCTGTCCCAGGGCGATGCTTTTTGCATGGGAGAATATTTTTTCATCCATGACGATGACTGGCTTATGGCTATTGGCTATCCTTTACATGGAACCTATTCCCATGAAGATTTTGAAAATGCCCTTGAAGAAGCAATAGCACAATGCGGACAGCCCACACTCCAGTGTTATGCCGTTGCTCCTGATTTGCCTGAGCGCCTGCAGGATACTATTATTGACCGTGACCGTTTTTATGTATTGTCAAGCAGCGCGCCAATCCCTGCCCGTCTGCGCAGTCCTGTGCGCAAAGCAGCACAAGTTCTGCGTGTTGAAGAAAGCACTGCCTTTACAGCGGCACACCGCCGTCTTTGGGCAGAATTTATGGGACGGGCTGACCGCGGTGAAATGGCTTCCCTTGCACCGCATGTCCGTGAACTGTATGCCCGAACGCCGGAAGCGCTTGCGGAAACAGCTGACAGCGGCTGTCTGCGTTTTCTCAATGCCTGGGACAGCGAGGGGCATTTGGCTGCCTGTCTTTTGCTTGACTATGCCCCAAAAAATTTTGTTTCCTATATTCTTGGTGCCCATTCTCGTGCCCATTATGTTCCCCATGCGGCAGATTTGCTGTTTGCTTCCATGATTGAAAGGGCAAAAGCAGCAGGCAAGCGTTTTATTCATTTAGGACTTGGCGTCAATGAAGGAATTTTGCGTTTTAAGAAAAAATGGGGCGCTGTACCCTCCCTGCCCTACGTCATGGCACAGTGGCAGGAAGAAGCAGAAAACACAGAACAAAGCATTGCCCATGATTTTGCGCTGGCACTGCTTCGCAGCAGCACATTAACCAAAAGGCAGATTTTAGCCATGCAGCCTGAACAGCGTCCTTTTGCCATGTTCTATGAAGTTGAAAAAAACGGAAAAGTTTCCTACCTTTGCGGCACAGCACACTTTTTCCGTTATTCCTTTGAAAATTCTTTCCGCAAGCTTTTCCGCAAGGTTGACCATGTTATTTTTGAAGGTCCGCTTGACGATAAATTCATGGCAGATGTCGATAAAAACGGCAAAGATCTTGAACCCGGCTTTACCCCTCTTCTTGAACAGCTGACAGAAGCAGAAATACAAAAACTGGAACGTGTTGTCCGCGGACCGGAAGGAACATGGGCTCGTCTTGCCGGCTTGGAAGCAGGCAAAAAAGCGAACGTGCGTGAAATTTTGGCAACCATGCGGCCCTGGTGTGCTTTTTTCACCCTTTGGACAGCTTTTCTTGAACGCCTTGAATGGAAATGTTCCGTTGATATGGAAGCCTGGCGCATTGCCCGCGATATGGGAAAAAATATCATTGGTATGGAAAATCTCGAAGAACAGCTTGCTTCACTCAATTCCGTTCCTATTGAGCGTGTCCTGACATATTTCAGGAATTGCCGCGAATGGAAACTTTACTCCCGGCGCAATTTAAAAGCCTATCTGGCTGGCGATTTGGAAGGAATGATGGGGTCCAGTGCAGAATTTCCCACCAGAACAGGCACTATTATCAGCGTACGCGACCAGCGTTTTCGTGAGCGTATGCGTCCTTATCTGGAAGAGGGACGCACTGCTGTTTTTGTCGGTGCGGCACATCTCTTGAATTTGCGCTGGATGCTTGCTGAAGACGGCTATACCCTGCGCCGCTGCCTGCCCACCATGTCACACAGACTCAAAGCATTTTTACACAATGAAAAGGAGGTTCGCTGGTGGTAACGAAAACTGCTTCAAAAACCAATACGGGACTACCCTCAAGGCTCACGCAGGTTACTGCCGGTGCCGTAACCCCGGACCAGCTTATTCCTTATGTCAAGGCAGTTTCCGGTCTTGATTCCCGTATGTTTGGAAATTGTGTCGGGCATTTTTGTGAGGGGCAAATTGTGCTGATTGGCTTCCCCATGGGAAAACCGCAGGACAAGGAAGCCCTTGACGCCGCTGTTGCCGAAGCTTTGCAGACAAAAGGACTTCAGCATATTACCGTGCTTTGTGCCGAAAAGCCAAGTCAGGCGCCTGATAATGCCACGGTCAGCAAAGACGCCTATTGGTCTTTGCCCCTGCCCTTAGCTCCTTACAAACAAAAACTGCGTAATATGCTGACCAGAGCCAAACGAGATATAGACATTGAAGAAAGCGGAGCTGAAAAATATGGACAGGAACACGAAGCCATCGTGGAAAATTTCTGCTCCGGACGCAAACTTGAAGCAGGCATGATACATATTTTTCATCAACTCAAAAATTATCTTGCGGAAAGTCCTGAAGCACGGCTCTTTTCAGCACGAACAAAGGACGGCAAAGTTGTCGCCTTTGCCATTGGCGATTATTCTTCTTTCAATACCGCTTTTTATATGTTTGCCTACCGCCTGCCTTCTGCCCCTCCCGGAACCGCCGATGCTCTCCTTGAAGCTGTGGCAAAATGCGGTGAAGAACGCGGACACAGCCAACTTAATTTAGGACTTGCCGTCAATGAGGGAATTGGCTTTTTCAAAAAGAAATGGGGCGCGGAATTTTTCCTGCCCTGTTATGAATACGGCTGGGATATACGGCAAGAGAAAAAAGGCTTGTTTGCACGTTTGTTTGGAGCGTAAAAGAATATGGCAGAAAAATCCATGATTGAAAATGACCCGTTGAAAAACAAAAATTTCAAGGCTCCCGGCGTGATTGAAATGATCAAGCGCGATTTGCTGGGCAAACGCCGTCCCCTTGACTGCATACAGGTTGAAGTCACTTCCTTTTGCGGCGGATGCTGTATTTATTGCCCCCATACCACCATGAAAGAAAGCTGGAAATCCAGACATATCAGCCCGGAAATTTTTGCTGCGCTGTGGAAACTTATGCGCATAAGCGAACGCGTCCATTTGCAGGGCTGGGGCGAACCGCTTCTGCACCCGCGTTTTTTTGATTTTGCGGCACTTGCAAGAAAAGCCGATTGTCAGGTTTCAAGCACAAGCTGCGGCTTAATTATGAATGATGAAATTGCTTATAAATTGGCTCATTCCGGCATTGATACCCTGGCATTTTCTCTGGTTGGAACAGACTCAGCCTCCAATGACAGCGGACGGGCAGGCGTGCCTTTTGAAAAAGTTTGTTCTGCAATCAGAATGGTGAAATCTGCGGTCAAAGATATGGGATACAGTCCTTTGGATATTCATTTTGCCTATCTTTTACTGGCTGACAGAGTGGACGCTGTAAAAAATCTTCCCGATCTCATGGAAGAACTGGATATCAGCACAGCAGTCATCAGCTCCCTGGATTATATTGCCGACAGCGAGCAAACACCTCTTGCCTTTGCCCCCCATGAAAGGCAAAAAATTGCCGAAGCAAGAAATATTTTACAGGAAGTTGCAGATACAGCAGCCAAAATGGAACGCAATATTGTTTTTGCCCTGCCCGGCTCAAAGGCAATCGCCCATACAGGCGGCTGCAGAGAAAATATCACCGGCAGTCTGTATATTGACGCAGAAGGCATGGTCTCTCCCTGCGTTTATTTAAATGTGCCTGATAATGCAAAAAATCCCAACCGCCGCGTTTTTGGCTCAGTTTTGGAAACAGATGTACTTGAAATCTGGGAAAATCAAGATTTTCAGGCTTTTCGTGAATCGCTGGCAAAAAATACTCCCGATTCAGCCTGCCAAAATTGCCCCAAGCGCTTTGAAATCGTAGGCAGAGCGCACCGCTGATACCAGAGAGCTTCCAGATAGCATACAGAATAGAGCGTTTCCGAAAATAGTTGCAATTTTACAGGGAAAGAACTTTTGAAAAAGT